>CAJWBY010000009.1 GCA_913020705.1 uncultured Colwellia sp. | reverse complement strand
ATCATAAAGTGGGTGTACTTTAAAGCCTTCATAACCATCTATTGCTGACTCATTCCACTGCCAAACATTACCAATAACATCATAAAACTCGCCTGCAGAAAACTCGTCAACAGGACATGATGAAGCATAGTTGGCTAAATTAATGTTCGCAGATTTTTGCAGATAACCAGGTTTATCGTCAGTGACACTTTCTCGCAAGCAATGCCATTGTGCTTCTGTTGGCATGGCTATATCTTTATTAGTTATTTCACTTTTCCACTGACAAAAAGCTTTCGCTTCTAAGTAATTAACTTCTGCAGGCCAGCTTAGTGGTAAAGGTATTTCGTTAAGCAAATTACGTTGAAAGTATTCGTTATTATTTTTTCGCCAAAATCGTGGCATTTCAGCTTTTGTAAAGTTAAGCCACTGCTGCCCTTCTTCCGTCCAATAATGTGGTTTTTTATAACCATCGGCTTGAATGAAAGCTAAAAATTCTTGATTAGAAACTAAATACTTTGAAGCTGAGAATGACGCTACGTCAACAGATAACTCGCCATACTCATTATCCCAACCGTAAGTTTCATCGTTGGATTTTTTTCCTAAAACGATTAATTGCTCTGCAACAGGTAATAATTCATTCACTGGTGCAGTAGAAAAATGTGTACAGTCTTTCCAGCGACTGTGTTCTTTTGTTTGCTTAGTTAAGTTAGCTAAAGGCAACATGCGCATAATCACTGAAGACGTTTCCAAATGAATACGTTCATGTTCACACCCCATCAATATCACCCAAGCTAATGAATCTTGTTTAATAGGTAATGTTAATTCCATCGTATCGATAAGGTTATTGACTAAACCAAAAACCTGCTCTCGATATTCTCTCACCTCGTCTACATGAGGCCAGTCGTAATGTTCACTGTTGAGATCATCCCAACTCATTTCATCAACACCAACCGCGCAAACCGCTTCTAATTTAGTATTTACACGCTTATTGATGTACTTACCTAAAATCAGTTTATTGACGAAGAATGTAGCCGTATGACCAAAATAAAATATAAGTGGGTGACGTAATGATTCTGGTCGTAAATAATACGCTGCATCGTTATTGATTAAAGCAAACAACGATTCATATGTTGTCCAAGTATTATAAAAATAATTTTTTAGCTCTGCTCGTTTAGCATCCACTGATAAACCATTAAGCTGTGGGGTAATATTTTGATTGTTGATATAATTCATATTTTATTTTTTAGTTATTTATTATGGATCAATGATTGAGAATAAGTTTCTGCTGATATGGTGCTAAAATCATCTGTTTTAATTTATCACCTAAATTCGGCAGCCTAAGAATTTCATCACGACCTGAAGATTGACCGGATAGCTTATTTAAACTTTCACTAAACCAGTTGTCGTTTTCAAATAATGAAATTGCACCTAAATCAGTCGTAAAATGATTATCATATAATGACAATGGCAAATCCTGTTGATGCGCTTCTTCGCGAAGCAATCGAACACAACTATCACTTTTATATACTTCAAGTGCGTCGATTAAGTTCAATAAAGCATAAATAATATTGAAATAAGCATTATATTGTATGCTTGATGCACCGATTCTATGTTCGATTCGAGCGGTTTTCTGCCAATTTTGCTGACTCACTAATACTTCATTGTTATGGTCGTAGAGTAACGGTTCTTCGCCCATCGCTTGATTATGTTTACCGACTTCTTTATATAAAGCAATACTGCCTTGATGACCGCCCGAAATATCGATAGGCGAACAGAGTTCAGCAGCCAATCCATATTTACTCTTTAGCGCTAAACGCTCGAAGGCCTCTTCTTCTGGCAAATAAATCAAGCAGCAGTTTAAGCTAGTATCGAGAAAACATTGTTGTAAATATTCACCAAAACCGCCATCGATAATAATATTATTACCTTCTCTATCAATCGCACTAATATTCATCTGTACCGCATTAGGAATATGAACAGAACGAGTTTCGGTGGTAAATATGTCACCACTACCGTTTGCTAACTTACCTTTGTCGCCCGCCCATACAACAGGTTTGATTAACGTTTTATAGATACCTTGCTCAGCAAATAGACGAGGTAATATTGTCATCGCTTGACGTAAGTTATCAGCTTCTTTTAAAGGTGACTGACCATTAAAAAGAGAAACATACTCCCACTGATTACTCCAATATTCTGGCACAAGCTCTCCGTCAATGCCTGCATTGGCCAGTTGACGATTAATGCGAGAGAAATTCAATGAGAATTCTTTCACTTTCAAATTAAGTTGGTAACAACCTTCCAATTCGAAGTGAATAACAGGTATAAAACCAAGGTTTTTTATATGATTTTGCAATAATATTATGGCTTGAGTCGTTAATGGAATTGTTTTTTTCATAGTAAGGTAATAGATTTTTTATTGATAAATAACCACATTATTTTTGCCATTACTCTTTGCTTGATAAAGTGCTGCGTCAGCATGTAAATATAACTTTTCACTCGTAGGGCTAACTTCAGACAAAGCAGTAATACCTATACTTACGGTGATTTGTAACCCCGGCTTGTTTAGATAGGTTTGCTTGCTAATTTTTTTCAAAAAACGTTCTGCAATGACTTTGGATTGCTTTTCACTTGTATGGGGCAAAATACATAAAAATTCTTCACCGCCAATCCGACCTATAACATCTTCACAACGAAATACATCAAGGCAAATATCCGCTACAGTTTTAATAATAGTATCTCCAAAAGGATGACCAAATTGATCATTAACCCCTTTAAAGTTATCTATGTCGAATAATATAACTGACAGATCCGTTTTTTCTACTATCTTACCTTTTAAGTAATTAGATAAATATTCAAAAATATAGCGGCGATTATATAGATTTGATAATGAGTCTTTAATCGAAACTGCGTACATCTTCTTATTATTCATATACTGAATAGTTATCACTGTTATAACAATTACGCTGCTACATAGAATAAAGATCAATAAATATATATTTTGTAATTCTTGTTGGTTCATTGATTCATTTTCTAACGCAATAACTTTCTGTCGTTGTTGCATAAGTGCATCTTCAATGTATTTTCGTTCATTTTCCATAGCGGCACGTGCACTGGTAAGGCGTGTACTAGAATTTTTTACCAATAACTGGTTATATTGTTCGTAATACTCTCTAGATAATTGAAAAGCTTCACTGTCGTTATTTCTTGCATGTGCGAGATCAGCTGCAAGTTTTACCACTTCAAGTTGCCATTCCGTGCCTACCAATTCAGGTAAAGACAAAAATATATTTTCAGCTTTAGTCAAAGATGCTTGGGCTTTGTCTAGTTCACCTAATATAATAAAACAGTGAACCTGCTGTTTGTATAGTTCTGCGTTGTAATCAATTAATCCGTTTAACGTTAATGCACGATTAATGACATCGATCGCCTTTAAACAGTCACCTTTTTCAGCGAGTGTCATGCCCAAACCGTAGGCAGAAAAGAATGAAATATCGGTGTTAGGTGTATAAGTTAAATTGTCTTGATAAAGCTCGAAATAACGAATCGATAATTCATATTTTTGCCAATAACGATAGGTTGCTGCAATGCCATAAATAGCCTCTGAAACATGGGAGGGATAATGTAAACGTTCATAAGTCTTCAGTGCTTTTTGATAATACTCAATCGACTTTTCATAATCCTTCATATAACCATAAATAGCACCATACGTTTCATTAATAATGGCGATAAGAAAATCATCTTTTAATGAATATGCTTCCAAGTAAGCTTCTTGCATTTCAATTAATGACAACTCAAACAGTTCCGTTAAACTTTTAATGTAAGCAATTTCTTGTTTGGCGATAATAAAAAGATAGGTTAACTTTTCTGCTTTAGCTATAGACATAGCCTTACGAAGAATAATTGTCGAATCAGCATACTGAGCACTTCGGCGAAAGGTTAGTCCTTGAAATATATAAAGGTTGCCTTTGATGATTGCGGGAGTTTCAGCATCGATAAGTGCTAGTGCTTGCACAACTGTTTTATTAAAATCCGAATAGAAATAGAGCAAATTTTCGGCTTGTGCTTTACGTAATAACCACCAAAGTTTCTGTAATTTTGGCATGTCGGAAAAAGTATTTTCTAGGGTTAATATTTGTTGATATGCACGCAAGGGTTCTTGATGAATTTCGTCGTCCATGTTCAATAGTCTAATTGAAATATCGACTTGGTCTATCGTATCTGCTGCTAATTGCGCACTATTACTTGCCTGTGATTGAGGACAGGTAAAACTAAATACAATAAAAACAAATAGAAAAACGCTATAAAAATCAAACTTCATTACACATCCGTGATCAATGACACTGTCAATTTATTCAATGATTTTACTTTAACATAGAGATTTTTTTAAAACGAGTTAAAGCAATAAAATCATAATTTATATCAACATAAAGTCATATTAGTTATTGTAGATCTTGTTAAAATCAGCGACTTTAAAACCTTGAAGATATTCGTCGCCAATCTTTATTACCGGTACCGATCTAAAGTTCGCTCGGCGGAATTCTTTCTGCCCCGCTGGCGTTTTTACATTACACAAACGGTAAGTAATACGATGTTTTTCAAAATAAGCTTTTGCCGTGTCACAATGAGGACAATTACTCATACTGTATAAAACAATTTTTTTCATTATTCAATTTCCCTTCATTATTTGCTAAACATGCCATGATAAAACTGAACATATCTTGAACTGTTGATACTAAACTTACATGCTGTAATTTATAGTTTACAGGAACTTGCATTAAATAACGCACTCCTAAAGTGTAAATTGAGTAAAGTATTCATAAGGTAATAATAAGACCGATTAAATGAAATATAATTGCTATAAACACGCAAAATTATCAAATAAACGCCATGATTTTAATATACCTACTATACCCCACAAAAATTTACGTTATAATCATAGGAATTATAACTGTATAAAAAAACAGTTATCATGCTAAACTGATTCCAATGGATGAGAAGAGCTTTTGGAAATAATAGTGAAATTATATATTGCCGAAAAACCAAGTTTAGGGCGCGCCATTGCGGCAGCCTTACCCAAACCTCATAAAAATCAAAAGGGCTATATCGAGCTAGGCAACGGCGATGTAGTGAGCTGGTGCATTGGTCATATTCTTGAGCAAGCAAATCCAGAAGTGTATAACGATGACTTTAAAAAATGGCGAATGGATCATCTACCCATTATTCCTGAACAATGGCAGTTAACACCAAAAGCACAAACACGTACACAACTTACGGTATTACGAAAATTAGTAAAAAGTGCCAGCGAAATAATTCATGCTGGCGATCCAGATCGTGAAGGACAGTTGTTAGTAGATGAAGTTATTGATTTTTTAAAAGTATCTAAAACTAAAAAACAAAAAGTTAAACGTTTATTGATCAGTGATTTAAATTTACCTGCCGTTAAAAGATCATTAAATTCATTACAAAGTAATCAAGATTTCATGCCATTATCTATTTCAGCCCTTGCTCGCTCACGCGCTGACTGGCTTTACGGCATAAACCTAACTCGTGCTTATACATTACAAGGCCAAAAAGTTGGCTTTAATGGCGTACTTTCAGTGGGTCGCGTTCAAACACCACTTTTAGGTTTAGTTGTAGAAAAAGATCGTCAAATCGCTAACTTCGTCCCTCACGATTATTTCGATGTTTATGCAAAAATCATTACTCCTACAGGTGAGAAATTTACCGCAAAATGGCAACCAAGTGATGCTTGTGCTCCCTATATGGATGATAATAAAAAAGTCACAAATAAGGCACTCGCAGAAAACGTTGTTAGCCGCATCACAGATAAACCAGCCAATGTTACTTTAGTTTCTGAACAAGATAAAAAGCAATTTGCTGCGCTTCCTTATAATTTATCAGCATTACAGATTGATGCTGCGAAGCAATTTTCAATGAATGCAAAATTAGTACTTGATGTTTGTCAGGCTTTATATGAAAAACATAAACTTATCACTTATCCAAGATCAGACTGTCGATATTTACCTGTAGAACACCATAAACAGGCTAGTGCTATTATTAAAATTTTATCGAGGTCAAACGATAAGTATGCTGATTTTGCAAAAAATGCTGACTGTAAAATGAAAAGTAAGGCTTGGAATAATAGTAAAGTGAGTGCTCATCACGCCATAATTCCGACTGAAAAATCAGCAAACAGTATTTCTCTTAACTCTTTTGAAAAAAACATTTATCAGCTCATAATTAGACAATATCTCGCACAGTTTTATCCTCCTTATCTTTATCAACAAACGCAAGTAGAGCTTGATATTGCTAAAGGAAAATTTACGGTAAATGCTAAAGTACAGCAGCAAATAGGTTGGAAAGTTATGTTCCAATCAAGTAAATCCAAAAGCAATACTGACTCAAACAGCGAGCACGATTCATTTTCAGAACAGCTTTTACCCAAACTACAGCAAGGAGAAACATTACATTGTGAGCAAGGGTTAATTGCTGAAAAGGTAACAATAGCGCCCAAAGCATACAATGACGCTTCACTACTCAGCGCTATGACAGGTATTGCCCGTTTTGTTCAAAACATCAATATAAAAAAAATTCTCAAGGAAACAGATGGCTTAGGCACTGAAGCGACTAGAGCAGGCATTATTGAATTACTATTCAAACGAGGATTCTTGCAACGAATAGGAAAAAATATCACCGCAACTGAAATTGGTACTTCACTTATTAACGCTTTACCAACAATGGCAACTACGCCAGATATGACAGCACAATGGGAAGCAACACTCAATGATATTAGTGAACGAAAAAGTAATTATCAAAGTTTTATCACACCATTAACGACTACATTAAAGGATATGGTGATTCAAGCAGAACAGCAGTCTTTTGATCAACTGCCAAAAGTCCCCTTTAAACGGAAAACAAAAAGAAAAACGCGTTTCAAAAAAGCAGGATAAATAAACGTTCAAATAACAAAAAAGCCTCATTATAAATGAGGCTCCCTTTAAAACATATCAACCAAGCAACTAATACTAGTTAAGAATCCCGGTTAAGATCAGTATGGCAATCGCCGCTAAACATAACAATAATGTCCGTTTTGCTAACCTCACTAATAAACAAGGTTCTGCGGTACAATCATCAGGATCCACCATAAAATCTTCAGATTTTTGTGCAACGTTAATAAGGATCTGATTTGGCTGCTTGTTTATATCGAATAAATTCTCTAACCATACAGGCATTGCTTTTGAAAAGTGTCCTACAAGCATGTAACCAAAAGCAACGATACGAACCGGCAACCAATCAACCCAAAATAAAATATCTTTTAAAATAGGCGTTTCCATTTTTTCACTTGAATTTGTTGCTTGAGGCTCTTCTTCAACTTCTACAGATGTTTCAGTATCATCATTTTCTACGTTAATTTGAGTATCATCTTTGGTACATTCTTTATCTAACGCTTCAGGTGTTTCATTCATCGTTACCAATAAACGATAAAATAATGCACCGGCAGGGCCAAAAACAACAAAGAAAATCATAATAGCAATAAAGTATCGATAATTTAACCATACTAAAAGTTGCCCAAAACTCATTGGCGCACTGCTAGTGTCTTGCTGTAATTGGCTATGATGCAATTCGCACGAAGTAGGTTCACCACGAAAAGCAGACATTAAATAATCTTTATAGCACTGTCGGGTTTTAACACAGCCGAAACAAACAATTAATATAACGGTGGAGAAAACTAAATAAAGTAAACCGTCATCAACAAGTTCGATAAGCACATCACAAATAACAACGGGGATAGCAATAAATATCAGTTGTAACACTATAGATTTCTTGGCTACATCCATTAATTTTGAGCTTTTAAATAAGCTAACATATGCAGTAAAGTATGTTTTAAATTGCCACACTGATGTCGACAAATATCGTTCTGCGACCAATGCAATAAGTAAGCTTATAAGACTCATAACGTTTTCCTAATTTTATAATATTCTTTAAAAATGATTATATACTCTTTGCTATTAAATTAACTAGACTTTAAGCAATGATAAAAATGTTCCCAATTAAAAGCGTCACCTGGGTCTGTTTTTCTCCCTGGAGCGATGTCACTATGCCCCGTAATATTATCTTTTATATCAGGGTAGTTTTTTTGTAGTGTTTGAGTTAATTTAGCCAATGAATGATATTGCTCTTCAGTATAAGAGATATCATCTGCGCCTTCTAATTCGATACCTATAGAAAATTCATTACAATTTTCTTTCGACTGGTATGACGATACCCCAGCATGCCAAGCTTTGTCATCGAATGAAACATATTGAATGATCTGTCCTTCTCTTGTGATCAAACAATGAGCAGAAACTTTCAAATGCGCAATTTCTTCGAAATAAGGGTTAGCGCTTCTATCTAAGTTTCCTAAGAAAAAATCAGTAATATAACCTCCTCCAAACTGCTTAGGAGGCAACGATATATTATGTACAACTAATAAATAAACGGTTGCACTTTTATCACGCAGACTAAAATGTGGTGATTTTTGCCGTTCGGCTTTAACAAGCCAACCATTTAGAATGGGCATATCACTGTTTTGTTTCGTTGATAATTTATTTTTAAAGTCTTTCGTCATACAATAGCGTTAATATTAAATTTTGCGGTTCTATGTGTAGAGTATGACTGAAATTGATTCGACAAACAAAATGGGAAAAATATTTATTTGGTTAGCGTGGATATCTGCGTTGGCATTACTCGTGTTTTTCTTCCAAGATGTTCTTGATAAACAATGGGATCCAAATAGAGATCCTGAAATCAGTTTGAGTAATCAAGGTAAAGCAGAGGTTAAATTACTGCAAAATCGCCAAGGACATTATGTGGTACATGGTGAAATCAATGAAATGCCTGTCGTTTTTTTACTTGATACTGGAGCAACTCAAGTATCAATTCCTGCTCATATTGCAGAGGAATTACAGTTAACGGGCTCTAGAGAGTCTCTGGTAAATACGGCAAATGGCACCACCACTGTTTATCAAACAAAATTACAACAACTCAGTATAGGTAATATTTATTTGTATGATGTTAGTGCTCACATCAACCCGAGTATGCAATCAAATCAAATTCTATTGGGCATGAGCGCATTAAAAAGGGTAGAATTCAGTCAAGTAGGTAAGCAACTTATATTACGTGAACAATGACCTACCAACTTTGATTTATATGCGTTTAACGGTTAACTAAAACATTATCCATTATTTACAAAAAAGAGAACAAAATTCAATGCTTTCTGTGCAATTACAACACGATATTAAAAAAACAGTAACTTGGGCATTATGTGAAGATTTAGGCGTTGATAACGCTGAATCCTTAAAAAATAGTCAAGATATTACCGCTGAATTAATTCCCGCCGAAAACATAGCGGTTGCTAATATTATTACCCGTGAAGATTGTATTATCTGTGGAGTTGCTTGGGTGAATGAGGTGTTTACGCAGCTCGATGCTATATATAAAACGCAAACTAACATCACTTGGTTTGTTAACGACGGCGAAAGTGTTAAAGCAAATAGCACGTTATTTGAATTGTCTGGGAATGCACGAATTCTTCTAACAGGTGAACGCACTGCTTTAAATTTTTTACAATCACTCTCTGGTACTGCAACCCTTACCAGTACTTACGTAAAAGAATTGTCTAAAACTAACACGAAATTATTGGATACCCGCAAAACAATTCCGGGTTTACGCAGTGCCCAAAAATACGCTGTAAAATGTGGAGGTGGCGTTAATCATCGTATTGGCCTGTTCGATGCTTTTTTAATTAAAGAAAATCACATCGCCGCTTGTGGTGGCATTGAAAAGTCAATTGAGACTGCTCGAAAAAATCACCCACATAAAACCGTTGAGGTTGAGGTTGAGAGTTTAGATGAACTCAATCAAGCGCTTCATGCTGGCAGTGATATTATCATGCTTGATAATTTCAACCATGAAATGATTGAAAAAGCCGTTAAAGCAACCGCTGAAATATCTCAAGGAAAAACGAAATTAGAAGTCTCTGGTAATATGACCATAGAAACACTGAGAAGTTACGCAAAAGCAGGTGTAGATTTTATTTCTGTCGGCGCATTAACTAAACATGTTAACGCAATCGATTTATCAATGAGATTCGTTTAGCCAAATACATGCGAAAATCGGTTAAAAAGTTGTTAGTTATTAACCACTTTTTAACTAAAATCAAAAAAAACACAAAAAAAGTGTCACAAAATTTTACATTTACTAATTTTTGTCGCAAGATGAATTCAGCCCCCGTAATTATGTATGGAAATAGATATTATGAAAAATGTTAAATCTTTAAGAAATAAATCTTTAAACAAAGCAAAGGGTTTTACCCTTATTGAATTAATGATTGTTGTAGCGATTATTGGTATTTTAGCAGCGGTTGCATTACCTGCTTATCAAACCTATACAGAAAAAGCTCGATTTAGCGAAGTTGCACTAGCTACTAAATCAGTTAAAGACGCTATTGATGTTTGTTTTCAAACGAGAGGTGACTTTTCATTAGCTAACTGTGATACTTTTGCAAAAATTGGTATGACTGCAGCTAATGCAACTACAGGTGGCGAAGTTACTGCCATGGCCATAACAGGAACAACAGCTATTGTTACAGGAACAGGTAATGATGACGCAACTACGCCTTCAACCTATATTATGACTCCAACAGTTTCGGGTTCATCATTAACATGGGCTCAAACTGGTACATGTATCGCTAGCGGTGTTTGTTAATCATATAATATAATGAGAAAAAAGCTCCTCTGGGGCTTTTTTTTTGCCCTCATTTTATCAACACTTCTTTTTACTCAACTTAAAACGGGTTAACATATAATTATAACTAATATTAATAATGTATAAATAATACTCTCCTACCACTAAAAGGTTGCCATGAAAGGACATCACAGACAATTAAGTGTGTTATCTACACTTTTAAAACATGATATTGTCGCCGAAAATAAGGTTGATATCATAAGTGCTGACTTCCTTAAACAATCAAAGCCTTTTATTCGATTTCTGATTGAAGATAAAAATTTAGACGCAGAAAATATTGCCAAAATATTATCTCAAAGTTTTGGTTACCCACTTATTGATTTAAACTCTTTCGACACGGCTATGATCCCCGATGGTATCCGTAACGAAAAATTGATCCGCAAGCATAATGCTCTTCCCTTGTTTTTACGCGGGAAAGTTTTATTCGTTGCGATGTCTGATCCTACAAACTTAGATGCATTAGAAGATATTCAGTTCAACACCGGTTTTCCTACCGAATTAGTGTTGACTAATGACCACAATTTACAAATATATATTGATAAGATCCTTGAAGAAGAAGGTGATGCTCTCGATATTTCTGACATTGATGCCGAAGAGCTCGCAGGTATAGATGTTCAAGAAGAACGTCAAGAAGATGATGTTGCCACGGGCGATAAAGAAGATGCGCCAATTGTCGTGTATATCAATAAAATACTACTGGATGCTATTCGAAAAGGTGCTTCAGATTTACACTTTGAACCTTACGAAAAATCTTACCGTATCAGATTCCGTGTAGATGGCATTTTAACTGAAATGGCAAAGCCACCGATATCACTTGCTTCCCGAATGGCAGCACGCTTAAAAGTTATGTCTAAACTGGATATAGCAGAAAGACGAGTCCCTCAAGATGGACGAATTAAATTAGCATTATCAAAGAAGAAATCTATTGATTTTCGTGTGTCGACTTTACCCACCATGTGGGGTGAAAAAATAGTAATGCGAATACTCGACTCTTCCAGTGCTATGTTAGGCATTGAAATGCTAGGATATGAACCAGCACAAAAAGCTATTTACATGGAAGCCTTAGAGCAACCACAAGGCATGATACTCGTAACAGGCCCTACAGGTTCAGGTAAAACAGTTTCACTTTACACTGGGTTAAACATTCTTAATACCGAAGAGCGAAATATATCTACGGCAGAAGACCCCGTAGAAATAAATTTAGATGGAATCAACCAAGTACAAATAAACGTTCGAGCGGGGTTAACGTTTCCAAATGCACTACGATCATTTCTTCGTCAAGATCCTGATATTGTCATGGTTGGTGAGATTCGAGATCTTGAAACAGCAGAAATAGCCATTAAAGCCGCGCAAACAGGTCACTTAGTTTTATCCACTTTGCATACAAACTCAGCCGCAGAAACGCTAACCCGACTATTAAATATGGGCGTTCCTTCATATAACGTTGCAAGTTCGGTGAGCATTATTATTGCACAACGATTAGCAAGACGTTTATGCAACCATTGTAAAGATGAAGATATTGTTCCCAAACCTGAACTTGAGAAACAAGGCTTTACTCCTGAGCAACTTAACGATATTCAATTATTTAAACCTATCGGCTGTGAACATTGTACTGGTGGTTATAAAGGTCGTGTCGGTATTTATGAAGTTATTAAAATCAGCGATAAAATGTCTTCCATTATTATGGAAGGAGGAAACTCTTTGGATATAGCTCAACAATGTCAGAAAGAAGGCTACAATAATTTACGACAATCAGGCTTAGAAAAAGCGCATCAAGGGGTAACCAGTTTAGCTGAAATAAACCGTGTAACGTCTGCTTAAGACATAACACCGTATTTCTATTCTGTTATATGTTGACTAATATTAACAATAATAAGCAATTTTATTTTATAGGTAAAATATCAAATGGCAAAACTAAGAGATAAAAAGCGAAATGTCCCCAAAGTTAAAGCTCTTGATATTTTTGTATGGCAAGGAGTAAACCGAAAAGGAAAAAAAATAAAGGGGGAGCTATCCGCTACAAGTTTACTTGAAGTAAAATCTCAGTTACAAAAACAAGGTATTACGCCCGGGAAAGTTAAGAAAAAAGCCAAACCCCTTTTTGGTGGTTCTAAAGATAAAAAATTAATACCTGCAGATATGGCTATAGTAACAAGACAAATAGCAACTATGTTAGGTGCTGGTGTTCCCTTAGTGCAAACCATTCAAATGATTGGTAAAGGTCATGATAATGGAAATATGCAAAGGCTGTTAGGGGACATTTGTAATAAATTAGAGTCTGGTATTCCTTTATCCGAATGTTTGCGTGAACATCCGAAGTTTTTTGATGACTTATATTGTGATTTGGTCAGCTCTGGCGAACAGTCAGGTGCGCTTGAAACGATTTATGATCGTATTGCTACTTATCAAGAGAAGGCCGAAGCATTAAAGTCTAAGATTAAAAAAGCGATGACTTATCCTATATCGGTACTTGTAATTGCGTTCGTTGTAACCTCGATATTATTAATATTTGTAGTACCTGTTTTCCAGGATATATTTGCTGGTTTTGGTGCAGAGCTACCGGCATTCACGTTATTCGTTATTGCTATCTCTGAATTTATGCAAAGCTATTGGTATTTAGGTTTAGCAGGAATATTCGCTGCTGGTTTCTTGTTCAAAAAAGCGCATCTTAATAGCCAAAAGTTTAGAGACAGTGTTGATAGAAAAATATTAAAGATACCCGTTATTGGTATGTTACTCGAAAAAGCGGCTGTTGCACGATTTGCCAGAACGCTTTCCACGACCTTCGCCGCAGGTGTTCCTTTGCCTGATGCGCTTGAATCAGCTGCGGGAGCTTCAGGTAATGCCGTTTTTAGAATCGCTATTTTAGAAATTCGCGCTGAAGTATCATCCGGTATGCAAATGAATTTAGCGATGCGGAACTGTAATATTTTTCCTGATATGGTGATACAAATGGTCGCCATTGGGGAAGAGTCAGGTGCTGTAGATGATATGCTTGCAAAGGTAGCCACTATTTATGAACAACAAGTCGATGATGCAGTTGATTCTTTAACCAGCCTGTTAGAGCCGATGATAATGGCTGTGTTAGGTGTTGTGATTGGTGGGCTGATCATCGCTATGTATCTGCCAATTTTCGAGATCGGAAAGATAGTTTAATTGTTTTAACCCACGTTATTCTTAAGTTTTGTATAACGAAATTATAATAAATATTAATAAAAGGTTTTATCTTGTCTGACTTTATCTACTTATTAGAAAGTAATGATCTATTTTTTTACGGTTTCATTTTTATTTTATCATTAATGATAGGCAGCTTCTTAAACGTCGTTATTTATCGGTTACCCAAAATGCTAGAACAGGGTTGGTACCAAGAGTGTCGAGAATTTCTTGCTGATGAACTCAAGCATTCATCACAAAAAGAAGAAGTTCAAATTACGCTGTCTAAACCGAATTCTACCTGTCCGCATTGTCAGCACAGTATAAGGTTTTACGAAAATATTCCTGTCATTAGTTGGTTATTTTTAAAAGGTAAATGCAGCCAGTGTAAAAACAAAATTTCAGCTCGTTATCCTTTGGTCGAACTATCTACCGCTTTATTAAGTTTAGTTATTGCTCAGCACTTTGGCGTAACCATTATTACTTTTTACGCGTTAATTTTGACGTGGGGATTAGTTGCACTAACAATGATCGACTTTGACCATATGCTACTACCCGATCAAATTGTAATGCCATTATTGTGGTTAGGATTAATCGTGAATCTATCAAATGGATTAGTTCCTATTGAAGATGCTGTTATAGGTGCTATTGCTGGATATACCAGCTTATTTAGCATTTTTTGGTTATTCAAATTAGCAACTGGTAAGGAAGGAATGGGCTTTGGAGATTTTAAATTATTCGCGCTATTCGGTGCTTGGATAGGTTGGCAGTTATTGCCATTGCTAATTTTAATGGCTTCAGTAGTAGGTGCTGTAATTGGTATCAGTTTAATGATTTTTAAAAACCACCAGAAAGGACAAGCAATTCCGTTTGGTCCCTACCTCGCAATAGCCGGATGGATAACGCTTTTATGGGGCGAATTAATATGGTCTTGGTATTTAGCTCAAATAATCTAAAGTGATGATGATGGATATTACCAATAAAGTTGTAATCGGTTTGACTGGTGGTATTGGCAGCGGTAAAACCACTATCGCTAATTTTTTTGCAGATCTAGGTATAGATATTATAGATGCTGATATTGCAGCAAGAAAAGTAGTAGAGCCAAAAAGTAGTGCGCTTGTTCAAATATCACAACGTTTTGGCTTGCAGTTCATTAAAGCTGACGGAACGCTAAACCGCCCCTTATTACGTAGTCAAATATTCAGCAATGATATCGACAAACTATGGCTTAACAATTTATTGCATCCGCTGATAAGACAGACAATGCTCAATGAAATTGAACAAAGCCAATCTCCATATTGTTTGCTTGTTGCTCCATTATTGATAGAAAATAATTTACAAAGCTTAGTTGAGCGTATTTTAGTTATCGATGTTTGTGAGGAAGAACAGATAAAGCGATCAGTATTGCGTGACCCTAGCTCGAAAGAAGAAATAATAAGAATAATTTCGAGTCAAATACCTAGGAAAGAACGATTGAAACATGCTGATGATATTATCGATAATACTAAAAGTGATTTGAGCATAATTAAAGAAAGCGTAATGAAATTAGATCAAAAATACCAAATATTGGCCACGAAATCGTAAATTTGTACAATATTTCATGTTTCTGATAAAAAAATTCGCCATTTAAAGTGGGTGTGGTTAGTATATAAAATTAATCACAAAGCTTTAATCATTAAAGAAGTTAAAGACTATAAGTTAATGACCAAAATTTTATATGAACATCCGCTTAACGAACGGATACGTAACTACCTTAAACTTGAGCATTTATTTACTCAAGCACAAGATTGTTTGCAACGTAAAATTTCGGTGAGTCATCAAGTCTTTTTTAACGCATTGTTTGCTATTATTGATACATTAGAACGTAATGATGTTCGTGGTGATTTGATAAAAGATCTTGAAAAACTAGAACAAAATTTAGTTATTTGGTCACAAGCCCCAGAAATCGATGACAGTATTTTAGCTGAGAACCTCCAACAGACTGTGGAGCTCGTCTGTCAATTAAAATGTAAGACTCCACTTTGGGCTCAACTTAAGAATGACAAATTTCTGGCGACTTTGAAACAACGTTTTGCTATGCAAGGTGGTAGTTCAAGTTTTGACTTACCGCAATTACAATTCTGGCTGCATCAAGATAGTGAAACATTAGCTAAGAATGTACAAGGTTGGTTATCATTACTAGAGCAAATTAAAAGTTCGTTGGATTTGGTGTTAAAGTTTATTCGTCAACGGGTTAACTTTAAACATATTGAGACTGAAAGTGGCTTTTATCAAGATAATGGTGAAGGGATATTGCTGCTCCGCATCAAGGTGGATCAAAAACTTCCTTATTATCCTACAGTGAGTGGTAATCGTTTTCGTTATTCAATTCGTTTTATGTCTCTTTGTGATAGCAAAGGACGTAAATATTCTAATAATGCGACCTCATTTGAATTAGCGCGCTGTTAGTATTCCTCTGATTTATTTCGTATAATCCCCCTCACTAATATTTATTATACAAGACCTAGCTATGACCCTTAATGTATCTTGCCCCACATGCCAAAAAAAAGTTATTTGGCAGCCAGAAAGCCAGTTTCGTCCCTTTTGTTGTAAACGCTGTCAGTTAATTGATATAGGGGAATGGGCAGATGAGGGACATAAAATCACCCAACCATTACAAGGGGATATAGAATTAACTGAAGAAATGCTTGATGCGCTTGAAGGTGAATTTTTACAAAATAATAAATTTTTTGTTGAACCTGAATAGCGATTAATTTGTTGCTAATAACTTTTCAATAATTGCAGCATTGGCTTTGGGGAAATCGAGGTTTACTAATTCATCTAATGAAAACCAGCCTGATTGTTGACCTTCTTGAGCGAAGGGCTCTTGTTGAAAATTATCAACGACATAAACATCTAATAATACCTTTTTATCTCCGTAATCATGGCTAATTTCAATTAGTGGATAACAAGATAGCGTATCGATGGCAATCTCTTCCTGAAGCTCTCTATGTAAAGCTTGAGCGACTGTTTCATCTTTCTCCACCTTACCGCCAGGGAATTCCCATTTACCACCTTGGTGGGCACTATCAAGACGTTTTGTTAAAAAATACTGTTGTTCTCTCACAATAACACCGACAGCTACATGAACTACTTTTTGCATTTTTTATCCTATAATTTTATATTAGCGATAGATGCTGATAATTTCATTTTAGATTGCAACATCATTGCTTAACGAAAAAACGCCAGTGATTAACTGGCGTTTTTATATTAAACGATAAGTAACGATTAGGTTAATTTACCATGACATTGCTTATATTTTTTGCCTGAACCACAAGGACAAGGCTCATTACGACCTGCTCTTGGCACTGCTGGCTTTGCTCCCGCACTACTTGCAGATTCATGTGTATACTCTTTTGGAACGTCTTCAGCCTTGCGATGTTGTTCTTCAACGGCTTCAACATCAGATTCAGCACGAATTTGAACTTTACTCAAAATGCTGATTACGTCATATTTTAAGCTATCTAATAATTCACCAAATAACTCGAAAGATTCACGTTTAAATTCCTGTTTAGGATTTTTCTGTGCATAACCTCGAAGATGTATGCCCTGACGTAAATGATCCATCGCCGCTAAATGCTCTTTCCAATGAGAGTCTAGGCTTTGTAACATAACAGCTTTTTCAAATTGGCGAATTACATCAGCACCCACTTGCTCTTCTTTCTCACTGTAATTTGTTTCAACTTCAGCTAATAACTTTTCACGTAATGTTTCTTCGTGTAACTTGGTGTCTTCTGCAAGCCACTTAGCAATCGGAAATTCTAAAGCTAACTCACCTTTAAAACGTTCTTCTAAGCCAGTAATATCCCACATTTCTTCCATAGATTGCTGAGGAATATGCTGATTTATAATACCCGTTACAACATCAGTACGGATATTTTTGATGACTTCTTCAATATCAGCTTCATCCATTAGCTCGTTACGTTGTTCATATATAACTTGTCGCTGATCATTTGAAACATCATCGAACTCAAGTAATTGCTTACGAATATCAAAGTTACGACCTTCAACTTTACGTTGTGCATTTTCAATACTACGTGTAACCCATGGATGTTCAATAGCTTCGCCATGTTCCATACCTAATTTACGCATCATATTTGAAATACGTTCTGACGCGAAAATTCGCATCAAACCATCTTCCATTGATAAATAAAAGCGTGTAGAACCCGCATCACCTTGACGACCTGAACGACCACGTAATTGATTATCAATACGACGAGACTCATGACGTTCAGTTGCAACTATATGTAAGCCACCTAATTCTAAAACTTTATTGTGCTGTACTATCCATTCTTCTTTGGTTTTAGCAATGTTCGCTTCGCTTTGATCTTTTAATTTAGAAACAATAGCATCAAAGTTTCCGCCTAACACGATATCCGTACCACGACCTGCCATATTCGTAGCAATCGTTACAGCACCAACTTTACCAGCATCAGCAACAATCTCAGCTTCTTGCTGATGAAATTTAGCATTCAATACTTTATGCTTAATTTTTGCTTTCTTTAATACGTCAGATAAAAACTCTGAAGTTTCAATACTGATAGTACCAACGAGAACCGGTTGTCCGCGCTCAACACAATCTTTTATATCAACAAGAATGGCTTCAAATTTCTCTTCAGTGGTTAAATAGATTAAATCAGCCATATCTTTACGGATCATTGGTTGATTCGTAGGTATGACGACAGTTTCTAAACCATAAATATGATTAAATTCGAATGCTTCAGTATCAGCGGTACCTGTCATACCAGAAAGTCTTTCGTAAATACGGAAGAAGTTTTGGAAAGTAATTGAAGCTAACGTTTGGTTTTCATTTTGAATATTTGCACCTTCTTTTGCTTCAACAGCTTGGTGTAAACCTTCTGACCAACGACGACCTTCCATTGTTCGACCAGTATGCTCATCAACAATTACAATTTCATCATCTTTGACAATATAATCTACGTCTTTTTGAAAAAGCTTATGAGCACGTAAAGCGGCCATAACATGATGTAACAAGGTAATATTTGTCGCTGAGAATAATGAATCTCCATCTTGAATAAGACCTTTCTCATTCATGATTTCTTCAATTCGTATTTGACCATGTTCTGTTAGGTAAATTTGCTTAGATTTTTCGTCAATGGTGAAATCACCCTCAACGAAATCTTTTGATTGACCTGTGTCTTGATCTTTATCTTCTTCACTTTGAAGCATTAACGTCGGTACAACCACGTTAATTTGGCGATATAGTTCAGAGCTATCTTCAGCTTGACCAGAAATAATCAATGGTGTTCTAGCTTCATCAATTAATATTGAATCGACTTCATCTATAACAGCAAAGTTTAATGGTTTTTGAGTACGTTCTTCTGGCGAAAAAGCCATGTTGTCGCGCAAGTAATCAAAACCAAATTCATTGTTAGTCCCGTAGGTTATATCAGCATTGTAAGCAGCCTGCTTTTCAGCAGAAGCTAAGCCAGCGATATTACAACCAACAGTCATATCTAAAAATTCAAATAAAGGACGACACCAATCGGCATCACGTGTTGCAAGGTAATCATTTACTGTAATTACGTGCACACCTTTACCTGTTAAGCCATGTAAATAAGACGGTAATGTAGCCGTTAGCGTTTTACCTTCACCGGTACGCATTTCAGCAATCTTTCCATCGTTTAGTACCATGCCGCCAATCATTTGCACATCAAAATGGCGCATACCAAAAACACGTTTACTGGCTTCACGTACAACAGCAAAAGCTTCTGGCAATATACTTGAAAGTGATTCTTCTTTAGATAAACGCTCTTTAAATTCTGCGGTTTTTGCTTTTAGTTCTTCGTCAGAAAGAGCTTCCATTACAGGCTCTAAGGCATTTATTTTCATTACTTCTTTGTTCATTTGTTTGATTAATCGGTCATTACGACTACCAAACATTTTTGTCATTAACTTTACAAACATCTTGTTAAACCATATAGCTATTAGAAGAAAATCTTCCACTGAAAATACCGCGACCAGTAATGATCACATAAATTGTTTTTATTTTGCTTTTCTATACACGAACTTAATTGGATCTATTTGTGCATTATTACGTAAAATCTCGTAATGAACATGAGGTCCTGTCGAACGCCCTGTGCTTCCCATACGCGCAATAACTTGTCCTTTACTCACCACTTCCCCTACTTTAACTAATATTTTTTTGTTATGACCATAACGGGTTTTTAATCCCTTACCATGATTTATCTCGATAAGTTGTCCGTAGCCGTAACGATCACTTGCCCAACTAACAACACCTGAAGCTGTCGCTATTATTGCAGCATCTTCTTTACCAGCGAAGTCTATGCCTTTATGTACTGCTGGTTTCCCACTAAATGGGTCTTTGCGCACACCGTAGTATGAAGAAAGCCAACCTTTTGTTATTGGTCGACCAGATAAATAACTCGTACTTTCTATATGGTGACCCAAAGTCACAGATTCAAGCGTAGTCAGTTGATTTTCTTCATGTCGTAAACTTTCTTCTAAAATAGATATTTCAATTAACATTTCTGCTAATGATTTTTTTTGACTGGTTTGGCTTTGTAGCATAGGACCACCAGCTGGAGGTAACTGCTGAAAGTTAAACTCTTTTTCAGGTATTGAGGCTTCACTAGCTAACCGGTCGCCTAAGGCATTTAAACGTAATACTTGGGTTTGAAGCTCAGCGAGTTTCATCGTTAAGGCAGTTAATTGCGGTTCACTTAATGAATTCTCATCTATTGTAACAGGTGAATTTAGTGCGTAAGGTAAAACTTGTGGCACTTCATCTGCAGAAAAAAGCAAATGGATAAAAAAACCTGAAATTAGCGCGAAAACCGTTATAGCAGACAACCAATGCAACTTATTTAGTGTCATTGAAAATCTAACGTTCTTTCCACGATATAGTAGTGTTAAACTCATAATTACTTAAATACTATTCCAAACTAGAGTGGTTAATGGCACGGAAAACAAGAAAGCCTTCAGATATGTCAGAGCTCTTTCAATCATCGAAAGGCACTTTGGCACAAATAGCGGCAAAAACCAACTCTTTAACTATTTTGTCTGACATTGTACGTCAAACATGCCCTGACCTGCCAGCAGATGTCTGGCATATTGCCAATTTTAAGCAGAAATCTTTAGTTATTGAAGTGACTTCTGCCGTTTGGAGCCAACGTTTACAGTTTGAGCGTATGAATATTTGTCGAGAACTCTCTATTGCTACTGACAATGCTTTCGATCAAATTGAAATCAAAGTATCGCCTTATCGAAATAAGGTCATTTATCAATCAGAAGAAAAACCGCCCGAGCCTCTACAAATATCGAGAAATACAGCTAATCAATTATTGGAAGTTGCTAAAAATGCCCCCGAGAGTTTAAAGAAAAAATTAGAAAAATTGGCTAAACACGCGCAGAAAAATTTACCATAATTAACCCAATAAATTATCTTGCAATAAATTTCTTTTTTAGTAATAAAAAACCAGTCAAATGACTGGTTTTTTTATATTTTATGTTTCAGAAAGTCAAATTAAAAAGCGGCGGTAGCAACTTCTTGGTATTGAATAGGAGATGGTGTTTCGTCTTCGTAAGTCACCCACTCCCAACTCTCTTTCTGTTTAAAAACTTCTCTTAGCAAAATATTATTCAAGCCATGTCCAGATTTAAAAGCATTTAGCTCACCTAAAATACTATAGCCACACATAAATAAATCGCCAATCGCGTCTAATATTTTGTGTTTAACAAATTCGTCGTCGTATCGAAGTTCGTCTTTATTAAGCATACGATATTCATCAAGTACAATGGCGTTTTCTAAACTGCCACCTAAAGCTAAATCGTGCGAGCGGAGAAACTCGATATCACTCATAAAGCCAAAAGTTCGTGCTCGACTAATTTCTTTGATAAATGAGCAGCTTGATAAATCCATACTCATTGTCTGACATGTGTTAGATATAACAGGGTGATCAAATTCAATAGCAAAATTGATCTTAAAACCATGATGTGGTTTTAATTCTGCCCATTTGTCACCTTCTTCAACACGAATCGTTTTTGTAATTCGAATAAAGCGTTTTGCTGCTGCTAATGTTTTAATGCCTACCGATTGAATCAGATATACAAATGGTAATGCACTACCATCCATAATCGGGATCTCAGGAGAATCAATTTCTACAATTAAATTGTCAATTCCTAATCCTGCGGCTGCTGATAACAAGTGCTCGACGGTGGAAATCTTCACACCTTGTTCATTAACTAAACACGTACATAAAGTTGTTTCGCCCACAGCTTCAGGTGTTGCTGGAATTTCAACAACTGGATCTAGGTCGATACGGCGAAATACAATGCCGGTATTTGCGGGTGCAGGACGGAGAGTCAACCGCACCTTTTCACCTTTATGTAAACCAACCCCAAGGGCGGTTACGCTTTCTTTTAATGTACGTTGTTTAATCATAAATGCCTTATTAAGCTTTTATTTTACTTTTAAATGCGCCGTCCTCTTTTGACGGGGGCATAATATAGCAAAAAAACTTAACAAAATCAAAATTTCAGCTTTCAGCTACGCTTTATTCAAAACAGAACTGTTCAACCAGTGCTGCTCTCATTACAAATAAGTATGAATAACAATAGACCGTAAAGTTCAATATTGTCATTCAACTATACGAACACATATTAATCAGCTTGCTTACGCAAAAATGCAGGGATATCTAAGTAGTTCTCTATATCTGCTGCAGTTTGTACTTGTGCATTGCTGTCTTGCATTGTTATTGGTGCTGAGCTTATTTCTGCTTGTGGACTAGCAATAAACTCTTGTCCTACAGCAATTGGTGCAATAGTAGGTGCTGGGTTTACTAATGTGATATCAGGCTTACGCTCTGCACCAATACCCGTTGCAACAACAGTTACACGTAATTCATTACTCATTTCTGGGTCAATTACTGCACCAACTACAACTGTTGCATTTTCTGAAGCAAATGCTTTTACTGCATTACCAACAGTTTCGAATTCATCAATACTAATATCCATTCCAGCTGTAATATTAACTAAAATTCCACGTGCGCCAGCTAAATCTACATCTTCAAGTAACGGACTAGAAATTGCTGCCTCCGCTGCTTCTTCAGCTCGGTCTTCGCCAGATGCAATACCAGAACCCATCATAGCTGTACCCATTTCTGACATAACTGTACGTACATCTGCAAAATCCACGTTGATTAAACCAGGACGTGTAATTAGCTCAGCAATACCTTGAACAGCACCTAACAATACATTATTAGCTGCTTTAAAGGCGTCAAGTAATGATGTACCAGGACCTAATACTTTTAACAATTTCTCATTTGGTATAGTAATCAAAGAATCTACACTCTTCGACAAAAACTCGATACCTTGGTCCGCGTAGTTCATCCGCTTCTTACCTTCAAATGGGAATGGTTTGGTAACAACGGCAACCGTTAATATTCCCATTTCTTTAGCTATTTCTGCTACAACAGGTGCTGCTCCCGTTCCTGTACCACCACCCATACCAGCGGCAATAAATATCATATCAGCACCTTGCAAGGTATCTCTGATCGTTTCGCGATCTTCTTCGGCGCTTCTGCGTCCGATTTCAGGGTTTGCGCCAGCGCCTAAACCTTTAGTTACGTCTGCACCTAATTGTAATGTTACATTAGCAGCTGAATTACGTAGTGCTTGTGAGTCAGTATTTGCAGTAATGAACTCTACACCTTCAATAGTTTGGCTAACCATGTGTTCAACTGCGTTTCCGCCGCCTCCGCCTACACCAATGACTTTAATTATTGCTTCTTCGTTATGATCTTCCATTAATTCAAACATTTTATTCTCTCCGATTTTTTATTATGTTTTGTTCCACCAAAACGTGATTTATCTATTCTTTTTCTCACCCGCTGCAGCAGGTCATAAACTCTTCTTTAATCTACTTTTTCTTATAATAAATGAACGGTTAAAATTCACCTTTAAACCAAGCTAAAATTCGTGAAGTAAAACTTGCAATGCCTTCACTTCTCTTACTTTCAATACTTTGCTGTTCACTCGCTTGCATACCATAATGCAGTAGACCAACAACAGTAGAATAAGTTGAATCATCAACATATTCTTTTAAACCAATAGACTCTTTTGGTTTAGCAACACGTACAGGCATTTGAAAAACTTCTTCAGCAAACTCAACAACACCTTCCATTTTCGCCGTACCACCGGTTAATACATAACCTGCGGCAATTTGATCCTCTAATCCTGCTTCACGTAACTCTTCTTGTATAAGTTCGAAGAGTTCATGGTAACGAGGTTCTACAACTTCAGCTAATGTGTGACGAGACATTGAACGAGCAGGACGACCACCAACGCTCGGTACTTCAATGTTCTCTTCCATACTTACCATTTGACGAAGTGCACAAGCGTACTGCACTTTAATATCTTCAGCGTGGCTTAACGGTGTTCTAAATATTTTTGCTATATCACTCGTCACCTGATTACCTGCAACAGGAATAACAGCGGTATGACGTAAAGCACCACCAGCGAATACAGCTATATCCATTGTTCCTGCGCCCATATCAACCACACAAATACCGAGCTCTTTTTCATCATCGGTTAAGGTAGCGTAACTTGATGCTAATGCTGAAAAAATAAGTTGGTCTGCCTTTACTTCACAACGCTCAACACATTTAACAATATTTTTTGCCATATCATTAGCACAAGTAACAATATGAACCTTTGCCTCCATACGAACACCTGACATACCAATAGGGCTTTTTATACCGTCTTGACAGTCAATACTGAATTCTTGTGGTAGCACATGCAACATACGACGTTCAGCCGAAATAGGTACGGAACGTGCAGTATGTATTACGTTATCAACATCTTCTTGAATAACTTCTTTGTCGTTAATTGGCACCATACCGTTTTCATTTTGACAACTGATATGCTTACCTGAAATACCCAAGTACACTGAACTTATTTGGCAATCTGCCATTAATTCAGCTTCATTAATGGCACGTTGGATTGATTGAATGACTAAATTCAAATCGTTAACGCCGCCTTTATCCATACCTCGTGCAGGCTGATTACCAACACCAACAATACTTAATTGATTGTCTGGTGTTATTTCGCCCACAGCAACAGATATTTTTGATGTTCCTATGTCTAAACCTACAACAAGATTTCTTTCGTTTACTTTTGACATTAAGGTTAAGCTCTTTGTTTTTTCTCTGCGGTTTTCCAACCTACAGCGAGTCCAGTGTCATAACGTAAATCAACATAATCGACTTGTTGATTTTCTTTTTTTGTTTTTATTATTTGTGGATATACATCCATAAAGCGTTGCACTCGCTCAACTTTATTCTCTCGGCCTAAATTGAGCATTACACCGTTGTTCAGTGTTAACTGCCACGAGTGACGTTCCGTAAGCAATAATTCATCAATTGATAACTCACTAAATTTTAACAACTTACTTAAGTTGTCAAAGTTTTCTAATGCGATATGTTCACTTCCTTCAGGACCATAAAATGCCGGTAACCCAGGGTTTAAACGTGTTGTATCTGCCTGAAAAGCTTTACCATATTGATTAATCAAAAAATCGCCATTCCATAAAGCTATCGGCGTTTGATCAACCACATAAATTTTCAGTTCATTTGGCCATTTTTTACGTACCGACACTGAATATACCCAAGGTAATTCAGCTACTTTTTTTTGTACTTCATTTACATCAACATTAAAAAAATTGCCTAAATTAACATGTTCAATCGCGACTTCAATATCTTGTCTAATTGTAAAGGGCATCTCACCACCAATAACAATAGAGGTTACTGGCGTGGACTCTTCAGACGACATTTTATTATTTAAATACCAACTAAATGAAAAAATAGTAACAATCACAAGTACAAAAAAAGAAACACCCAGCCAAAACGACCAATGTAATCTTTCTT
This sequence comes from uncultured Colwellia sp., assembly GCA_913020705.1. The sequence continues at coordinate 31,497 of CAJWBY010000009.1, read as the reverse complement.
CCTCCTCGGTCACTGATGTTGGCAATGACGCTTGTTTCTTGTTATTTTTTGTCATTATTATTTGACCAATTTTCCTGTGCTAATTTCTACTATTTTTGTTACCAGCTCACTAAAACTTATACCGTGAACTTTTGCTGATTTTGGTACGAGTGAAGTTTCAGTCATGCCCGGCACTGTATTAACTTCGAGTAATTGCCATTGATTTTCACTGTTTCGCATAACATCTACACGTCCCCAACCTTTCGCACCTGTTGCTTTAAAAGCTTTCAGTGCTAATATTTTTAACGCCCTTTCATCTCCATCACTCAAACCTGAAGGACAGTGATATTGCGTTGTGGTTGATTGATACTTTGCTTCATAGTCATAGAACTCACGAGGCGTTTCCATATGAATAGCAGGTAAAGCTTCATTACCTAATATTGCCACCGTATATTCTGGACCATTGATCCATGCTTCAACTAAAATTTCATTATCGTATTCAAATGCAGCTGTTAATGCTTGATGTAACTCATCAGCTGTTTGAGCTTTTGCCATGCCAATACTTGAACCTTCATTTGCAGGCTTTACCATGACCATTTCGCCAAGATTATGAAGTATCTTTACTGCTTGCTCCTCTTTGTAATCATTTTTCTCAACAATAGCGTATGGCGCCGTTGGTAAGCCTTGCGCTTGGAAAACTTGCTTGCTACGAATTTTATCCATAGATAATGCAGAGCCTAAAACATCAGAACCTGTGTATGGAATGCCCATATACTGCAATGCACCTTGCACGCAACCGTCTTCGCCACCTCTACCATGTAATGCGATAAAAACGCGGTCTATATTACGTTTTGTTAAATCCGTTAAACAAAAACCCTTTGTGTCAATTAACTCAACCTCAAATCCTGCTTGGCGCAAACCTTCTGCCACTGCTTTCCCTGAATTGAGCGACACTTCACGTTCAGCAGAGTCTCCACCATATAAAACAGCTAGTTTTTGATTGTTAAGAGCCGTCATTTTCAGCTCCTTTCGATTCAACAGTTAATAACGGGCTTTGTATGATCTTACGTGCAATTACGCCAATGGTTCCAGCACCTTGAGTGATCACCATGTCGCCATCTTGGAGTTGTGCGTTTAATAATTCTGCTAATTTTTCTGGGTCACTTACATATATCGGTTCAATTTGACCACGTTGACGAATACTACGCGCTAAACTTTTACTGTCAGCACTGCTAATAGGTGCTTCGCCTGCAGCGTATACATCAAGCAAAAACAAACAATCAACCTCAGAAAGTACTTCTACAAAGTCCTCATATAAATCACGTGTTCTAGAATAACGATGCGGTTGAAAAACCATGACCAAACGTTTTTCAGGCCAACCATTTCGCATGGCTTTAATCGTTGCTTTTACTTCACGCGGATGATGTCCATAATCATCAATTAGGACCATTTCACCCTTTTCTGTCGATAAGTCAGCGAGTTGTTCGAATCGTCTCCCAATTCCAGCAAACTTTTCCAATGCACTAACAATAGCTTCGTCAGCAACACCTTCATCGGTCGCAACAGCAATACTCGCTAATGCATTTAATACATTATGTTCGCCAGGAAGATTGACTGACATATCAATATCAGCAAAACCTTCACGTTGAACGGTAAAATGACTTATACCGCCATCTTGCTTAAAGTTAATCGCTCGAACATCAGCGTCATCACTAAAACCATAAGTGATCACTTGACGACTCATGCGCGGTAATAATTCTCGAACTACTGCGTTATCAATACAAACAACAGCTAAGCCGTAAAATGGCAAGTTGTGCAAAAATTCAATATAGGTATCTTTAAGTTTTTCAAAATCACCCTGGTAAGTTTCCATGTGATCTTCATCTATATTTGTGATCACTGAAACCATTGGCTGTAAATGTAAAAATGAGGCATCACTTTCGTCTGCTTCTGCAATTAAATAACGGCTAGTACCTAAACGAGCATTTGTACCAGCACTGTTTAATAACCCACCTATAATGAATGTAGGATCTAAGTTACCTTCTGCAAAAATACTTGAGATCAAACTCGTTGTCGTTGTTTTTCCATGTGTTCCTGCGATAGCAACACCGTGTCGAAAACGCATGAGCTCAGCTAACATCTCTGCTCGGCGCACTACTGGAATACGTAATTTTTGAGCATTCAATAATTCTGGATTGTCAGCATTAATGGCTGTTGAAACAACAATCACACTTGCGCCAATAATATTTTCTTCTGCATGTCCGATAGTGATATCTGCGCCTAAAGCAGTTAAACGAGTAACGACTTGATTTTCGCCAATATCAGATCCAGTTATTTTATAACCTTCATTTAACAATACTTCAGCTATCCCGCCCATGCCTGCACCACCGATACCGACAAAGTGAATACACTTAACGCGACGCATTTCAGGTACTTTTATAGGGGCTGTGTTATTTGCAATTTTGTTTTTCATTTTGGTTAATATCTTACTCATTAGTGAACTAACCCCGCGCAAATATCAGCAACACGATTTGTTGCATCAGCGTGAGCAGCGTCATGTGCGGCTTTCACCATAGATTGCACGACGCTGTCTGAGACAAAAAGGCTGTTAAGCATTTGCGCTAAAGTTGTTCCGTTAAATTCTTTTTGTGGTAATAACTTTGCTGCACCACGGGAAACTAAATACATCGCATTTTTTGTTTGGTGGTCATCAACTGCATGGGGTAAAGGCACGAAAATAGCAGGTTTTGCTGCCATCGCTAATTCAGAAACCGTTAATGCACCCGCTCTACAAATAACAACGTCGGCCCATTGATAAGCAGCTGCCATGTCTTCAATAAATTCAGTAACTTTTACTTTGTCTTCAGCCATACCAAATTGTTGATAGTTTACAAGAACCGATGCCTGGTTATCGCGACCCGTTTGATGCCAAACATCAATATTTTGTAAGTGTATTTGCTTCAATGCTTGTGGCACAGTATCGTTTAATACTTTGGCACCGAGACTACCGCCAACGACAAGTACTTTTTTACTACTCGTTGGGCTCTCAGGTACTTCGGGTGATAAATCAGTTATCTCTTTTCTTAATGGATTTCCGACGACTTTACATTCAACATTTTTTGGAAATGCATTTGGAAATGCACTTAAAATAATTGTAGCTATCTTAGCTAAATATCTATTTGTCATTCCTGCAACTGCATTTTGTTCATGCAGTACTAAAGGAATACGCATTAACCAAGCAGCAAAACCGCCAGGTGCACTAGCATAACCACCCATTCCCAAAACCACATCAGGTTTTACCTTACGTAATATAGAGATTGACTGAATTACCGACTGAAACAATTTAAAAGGTGTCTTAATGCGTTCTATCAAGCTTTTATTACGTACACCTGCAATATTAATAAATGAAATATCAAAGCCGTGTTCAGGAACAATCTTTGCTTCCATGCGTTTTTCAGTGCCAAGCCAATGAATAATCCATCCTTTAGCTTGAAGCATTTCTGCCACGGCTATACCTGGAAAAATATGCCCACCAGTACCACCTGCCATCACTAATAAAGTGGGTGACTTCTTACTCGTTTTTTCTTCAAATCCAGTCATATTGCTCGCCCTCCTTATGTTGTTCTGTTTCAGGTTTATTTGATGTTTTACTTGCTGTGACATTTTGCTTTACTTTGCTTTTTTTCAATTTTTTCTTACTTGTGGCTTGAATGCTTTGCAAACGAATTTCATGATCAATTCTCATTAAAATAAACACAGCCATTGTCATGATTATCATTGAGCTTCCGCCATAACTTAATAGCGGCATGGTTAAGCCTTTAGTTGGTACAATACCAGCGCTTGCGCCTACATTAACTGCAGCTTGAAAACTTATCCAAATACCAATTGCGTATGCAAAAAAGCCTTCAAAATATTTTTCTTTTCTCAAGGCGACTCGCCCTAAAAGCAGTGCTTTCAAGACTAAGAACATACTCAACAATAAGATCACGCTTATACCAACAAAACCAAATTCTTCTGCAACAACGGCCATAACAAAATCGGTGTGCGCTTCGGGTAAATATTCTAATTTTTGGATGCTATTGCCTAAACCTTGGCCAAATACTTCACCACGACCATAAGCCATAAGTGATTGTGTTAATTGATAACCACTACCAAAAGGGTCTTGCCACGGATCTAAAAACCCTGTGACACGCGCCCATCGATAGGGAGAAAAATATGCGAGCGCGGATAATAAACTAATGCCAACGCCAGATACACAAGCAAATTGCCATATCTTTGCACCCGCTAAAAATAACAAACCGAAAGTGGTAACAAACATCACAATAATTGTGCCCAAATCAGGCTGCATTAAAAGCAACGCACCAAGTACGCCAAAGACAACAAGTGGCTTAGCAAAACCTTTGACGTTTTCCATCACTTCTTCGCGGCGACGAACTAAATAAGCGGATAAATAACAAAAGAAGAATAATTTTGCAGGCTCTGCCGCTTGAATGGTGATAGGCCCCACTACAATCCAGCGGGTTGAACCATTAACTGTTCGTCCAACAACTAAAACGACTATTAAGAGTAAAATACCAAGCAGTAATAAATGCCCACTATGCTTTTGCCAAAGACTCATTGGTATACTCATCGTTATAACAGCAACCACGATACTTAAGCATATATAGATAAAATGGCGTTCGACAAAGTGAAATGGGTCATTAAACAAACGCTCAGCAACAGGCATAGATGAACTTGCCACCATAACAAGACCAATCATGTACATACTAACAGCGAGTAATAAGTAGGTACGATCAAAGGTGGCTGCACTTTGGTTTTGATCTGCTGATAACCATTTAGGTAATTTTAGGTTGTCGAGGCTTGATAGAACTGACGTTGTCATTAGCTCATCTCCCTCAATGTTTGTGCTTCATCATTTGCAGAAAGATCATTTACTGCGTTTACGAAAACATTGCCACGTTCAGCAAAGTTCTTAAACATATCAATGCTTGCACAGGCGGGTGAAAGTAAAACGATATCGCCTGCTTTAACGACATCATCAAGTGCGTTCACCGCTTCTTCAATAGAACTTACTTTTCGACTTGCTGTTTTCGCTTTATTTGCTAATAAAGCAATTTCATCACCATCTTTACCTAAGGTATACACTTGAGAAATATGCTTAGATATAACTGATTGCAAAGGAATGAAGTCTGCGCCTTTACCGTCACCGCCAGCAATAACATACAAGTTATTATCTGGTGACATAATTGCTGCTAAACCTTCTATTGCCGCAAGTGTTGCACCGACATTCGTTGCTTTAGAGTCATTAATCCATTGCACATTCTTATATTTTGAAACCAGCTGACAACGATGTGCCAAACCTTCAAACTTAACAATATGTTTCAAAATTTCTTTAATTGGCCAATTAGCGCTGTAACCTAACGCCAATACAGCCAAACAATTTAGCGCATTATGTAAACCAGCAATAGGCAGTTCGTCCACAGCGATCAGAGCAGTAGATCCAAACATTAATTGCATTTTCCCTTCAATGACTTCAAGTCCGAAGTGGCCTTTTGCAGCAGTACCTTTTCCAAAAGAGACAATATTTCGATTCTTATCTACAACATGAGTATTCGCATCATCGCGATTAATCACTGCTGTTTGGCATTGGTTATAGATGCTTTGTTTAATCGTAATATAGTTTTCAAGTGTTTTGTGACGGTCTAAATGGTCATCGCTAATATTTAATACGGTAGCTCCAATTGCATTCATGCTATGCAATGTTTCTAACTGAAAGCTTGAAAGTTCTAAGACTAAGCAATCAATTGTTTTTTGAATCTGTTCAAGAACAGGTACACCAATATTTCCACCTAACTCAACATTCTTTCCTAATTTTTTTCCGATAAAAGCTAATAAAGAAACTACGGTTGATTTGCCATTTGACCCAGTCACTGCGAGGATCGGCGTATTGCTGTTCTGGCAATAAAGTTCAACGTCTCCCGCTACGATACAGTTTTCATTTACTGCATCTGCGATAATGGCAATTGAAGTATCAATACCTGGGCTGACTAATAAAATATCTGCTGAGGCGATAAGGGCTGTATCCCAACCACCTAGCACTAAACTTACCTTTGGAAATTCTTGCTGAAAAACTTCAACACTCACCGCATTATCACGACTGTCATTAACTGAACATGTTAAACCATTTTCTTTTAAGAAACGCACACACGACAAGCCTGTTAACCCTGCACCGAGGACAACAATTTTTTTGGCTGTTAACTGCGCTAATGCTAGCGGAGTTTGTGACGTTTTCTGTTTCATTTTATACTTTAATACCTACTTCTATATCTCAATTATTTTTTAACGACTTTACGATTAAATAACTTATTTTAACGAAGTTTTAATGTCGCCAAGCCAATTAAAACCAACACCAATGAGATGATCCAAAACCGTACAATAACTCTCGGTTCTGGCCAGCCTTTCAATTCGTAATGATGATGAATCGGTGCCATACGGAAAATCCGTTGACCACGTAACTTATATGAACCCACCTGCAAAATAACAGATACCGTTTCCATCACGAAAACGCCGCCCATGATAAATAATACTAATTCTTGTCTAACAAGCACCGCGATAACACCTAGCGCAGCGCCTAAAGATAAAGATCCAACATCCCCCATAAATACTTGAGCTGGATACGTGTTAAACCATAGAAACCCTAATCCAGCACCCACAATAGCGGTACAGACAATAACGAGTTCACTTGCCATTGCGATATGAGGTATATGTAAATATTCAGAGAAGTTTGCGTGACCTGTCATATAAGCAAAAATAGCAAATGCACCCGCAACCATTATTGTTGGAACAATAGCGAGGCCATCTAATCCATCTGTTAAGTTCACTGCGTTACTTGTGCCGACAATCACAAAATAAGTCATCAAAACATAGAAGATTCCAAGCTGTGGAAGCACATCTTTTACAAAAGGGATTAGCAAGCTCGTTTCTTCTGGACTTTGAGAAATGTAATATAAAAATAAAGCAGTAGCTAAACCAACAACGGTTTGCCAAAAGTATTTCCAACGAGCAATTAACCCATTTGAATCTTTACGAATAACTTTACGATAATCATCAACAAAACCAATTATTCCAAAACTCGTAATAACAAAAAGCACCACACAAACATAAGTGTTGGTTAAGTCTGCCCACAATAAAACACTGACTACGATGGCGGCTAAAATCAAAATGCCTCCCATCGTTGGTGTACCTGTTTTTACCAAATGGCTTTCTGGGCCATCGTCTCTGACTACTTGTCCAACTTGCATATTTTGCAAGAATCGAATCAATTTAGGTCCGAAATATAAAGATATAACTAGCGCTGTTAATGTACTGATAATCGCTCTGAACGTAAGATATGAAAATACATTAAAAAAACTATAATACTGGGTTAAATATTCACTTAGCCAAACTAGCATTAGCTTTTCTCCGATGACTTATTTGCTAAAGTTGGCGAAGGTTTATCTTCATTTTCAAGCCAGCTCATAATATCTTTCACTACATTTTCCATATGGGCGCTACGAGAACCTTTAACTAAGATTGATATATTTTGTTTTTCATTTTCTAATAATGAAATGAGGCAATACATTAACTTCGACCTTTCACTAAAGTGTTTACCATCAAAAGCATCTGCTGCACTTTGACTTAACACACCTATAGTTAACAAGTTATCGATGTTACATGCTTTTGCATACTCACCCACTTCTTGATGATAACTACGAGCTTGGGAGCCTAACTCACCCATATCTCCAAGAATCAATATGCGTTGTCCTGAATAACTTGACAGTAGATCTGTCGCGGCTTTGATAGATTCAACATTCGCATTATAAGTATCATCAATCAGTTTAATTTTATCTGTTAATTGATGTAAATTCATTCGCCCTTGCACAGGTGACATATCTAGTAAACCTAAGCGGATATCATTAAGTTCAGCACCAAACTCTAGGGCAATTGTTGCTGCTGCAACGGCATTACACACATTGTGCTTACCAGGGACTGTTAATTCGATATAAGTTTTACCTTGATAAGTATTTAGATTGAAACTAGCACAGCCATTTTCATCAAGCACTACATCACTAGAAAAGCAATCGGCCTCTTGAAAGCATGAAAACCTTCTCACTGTTTTATCAGTTAATCGCCATTGCCATTTATTTGCTAATTTACAATCTAGATTATAAAGAGCGACACCGTTTTGATTTAATCCTTCAAAAATCTCACCTTTAGCGCGAGCAACACCACATAAATCACCAAACCCTTCTAGGTGAGCTGCTGCAATATTATTGATAATGGCGACATCTGGCTTAACCAATGCTGTTGTATAGGCTATTTCACCAAGATGATTGGCACCTAACTCAACAACAGCAAATTCATGCTGTTGCTCAAGTCGTAAGAGTGTCAGAGGAACACCAATATCGTTATTGAAGTTTCCTTTTGTAGCTAATACATTGCCTAAGCGAGATAAAATAGCAGCTACCATTTCTTTAACGGTTGTTTTTCCGCTACTTCCAGTGATCGCAACCGTTTTAGGTGCAACCTTTTTCTTCACATAAGCACCTATTTCACCAAGGGCTTTATGCGTATCCTTTACAACAATTTGTGGAATATTTAATTCGCATTGATGATCAACAATAACGGCGGCACAGCCTAAATCCACAACTTGATTAAGAAAGCGGTGAGCATCAAAGCTTGGGCCTTTCAATGCGAGAAACAGTTCTCCATTTTTCAATGCTCGACTATCAGTATTGATACTATCAATCGTGATATCTTTTCCAACAAGTTCGCCATCAAGGGCTTGAGCAATTTCAGTTAAGCATAATGGGATCATACGATTGCTCCGAGAGTTTCGCTTTTTTGTTGGTAACCCTGATAAATTTGTTGTACAAATTCACGTTCGTTATAATTAATTTTTTCATTGCCTACAATGATGTAATCTTCATGACCTTTACCAGCCAGTAAGATCATGTCATCAGCTTTAGCCTTTGCTAACGTGGCTATAATGGCTAATTCACGGTCAAGCAAAACAATCACTTTTTCTGGATTAACGCAGCCTTTTAACATGTCTTCGACAATATCTTCAGCTTTTTCTGTTCTTGGATTATCAATAGTAAACACTAAATGATCAGCGAAATTTTCTGCTGCTTTAGCCATAAGTGGTCGCTTACCTTTATCTCTATCTCCGCCACAACCGAACACGACCCATAACTCACCGACACAGTGATGACGACAAGCCTGTAATGCACTTTCTAAAGCATCGGGTGTGTGAGCGTAATCAACAATAGCGGTCGCTTTATTGCTTGCAATAAAAGTTTCCATGCGCCCAATAATAGGTGTTAGCGATTCAACGGCTAATGCAATATCACTTAATGAAATATTTTTACTGATGAGTACGGCGATAGCAGCAAGTAAATTTTCAATATTGAAATCGCCAATTAATGGGCTTTCAATCCTTTGTTGTCCAAGGTGGGTATTTAACGTGAATTTAGCACCACTTGCATCTGTTTTAATATCACTGGCTTGAGCGTAAGCTGCATATTCAGAAATTATTGCCGATTGGCCATAAACAACAACGGGTTGTTTATTAGACCATTGAGCCAGCCAATTTTTCGCTTGTGCATCATCACCGTTAACGACAGCTATTTGTGCTGATTTTTGGCTAAATATTTTATACTTGGCTGCCGCATACTTTTCCATAGTTTCATGGTAATCAAGATGGTCACGTGACAAATTAGTGTATACCGCGATATCGAGTAAATCAGCTGTCACACGTCTTTGTTCAAGCGCATGAGACGATATTTCCATTGCGATATTTTTACAGTTATCTGACCAAAACTCTGCCATCAACTGATGCAACTGTGTAGCTGCAGGGGTGGTATTCTCTAATGGTTGTAGGGCATCAATTTGACCTGCGCCATTAGTGCCTATCACTGCAGTTCTTTCTTTACAACTTGCTAATAGTTTTGAAATTATTTGGCTGGTACTGGTTTTACCGTTCGTGCCTGTAATACCAATCATTGTCATATTTTGCTGTGGACTTTGATAATAAGCTTTAGCAAACGAAAACAACTGATTATTTAATTGATAAAAAGCGATTTGTGGAACTTTTCTGGTTGAATCTTCAGTAGGTAGATAAATCACGTTACCATGTTGGTCAGCGCTTTTACATTCTGAAATAATTAATGCACAACCTGACTTAACCGCTTGGGCAATATAATCATTACCGTTTTGCTGACTGCCAATAACAGCACAAAACACATCGCCTTCTTTTATCTTACGGGTATCGTTAACTAAATCACCCAAAATAGCGGGAATGTATGACTTCTCAAATACAGATTCATTTGGTAAACCAAATGTACTAAAAACATCAAATAATATTTCGAGACTCAATGAGTAAGAAAACTTAGGCATCTGCTTTCTCCTGCTCATTTTTTAAAACAGGTTTAGATTCGTTTTGATCAGCAACACGTTTTGCATCGGGTGCGATATTAAGAACACGTAAAGCCCCTTTCATCACTCTTGAAAAAACGGGCGCTGCAACTTCACCACCGTGATATAAATCACCACCAGGTTCATTAATAACAACAACCACAACAATTTCAGGATTTGAAATTGGCGCCATGCCAGCAAATAAGCCAACATAATCATTACCATAACCACCCGCAAAGGCCTTTATTGCTGTACCTGTTTTTCCACCAACACGGTATCCGTCAACTTTTGCATTTGCTGTATGGTCATTAACAACACTTTCTAACATCTCCACAACTTCATAACTTGATTGTTCTGAAAAAATCCGTTCATCTTCTAAAGGTAAAGTATCCAGTGTGCCTTTTTTGATAATCGTTAAGGGCTTTTTGATGCCGCCATTCGCTAAAGTCGAATAAAATTTAGCTAGCTGTAAAGGTGTCGCAGCAACACCATGTCCAAAGGACAATGTTGATAATTCAAATTTTGACCAACGTTGACGGTCATGCATAATACCTGTGCTTTCACCAATCAAATCAACTCCAGTTTGTTCACCAAAGCCGGCATCAAAAAACTTATCAAGCAAATATTCTTTTGGTACCGAAAGCGCTAATTTAGCCGTACCCACATTTGACGAGTGTACTAAAATATCAGTAAGACTAAGCTTGCCGCGATTAGGAGTATCGCTGACTCGCCGACCACCTAAACGCATCCAACCAGGATTGGTATCAATAATACTGTTAGCTTTTGCCGAACCGAACTCTAATGCAGTCAAAGTTGTCAATGGTTTTAACGTTGAACCAGGTTCATAAAAATCTGTAATAGCACGATTTCTAAACCGATGTATCGCAGTATTTCGACGATTATTAGGGTTATAAGACGGACTATTAACTAATGCCAGTACTTCGCCTGTATGAACATTAGTAACAACAACTGAACCTGAAGTCGCTTTAAATGCTTTTACTGCACCTTTTAATTCTTTATAAGCAATTGCTTGAATACGTTGATCGATACTTAAAACAATATCTTTCGGTTGAGTTGATTCTTGCTCAGAAAGTATTTCAATTTTTCTGCCCTTTGCATCTTTTCGATATTTCTTGTTACCATCAGTACCAGTAAGCAGTTGATCATAAACTCTTTCTATCCCCTCTATCCCACTATCGTCAACATTCGTGAAACCGACAACATGGGCGCTAATTTCTCCTGAAGGATAAAAGCGCTTTGACTCTTTGCGAAGGTGAATACCGGGGATTTTTAGCTCTTTAATATATTTTGCCATCGCAGGTGAGACTTTACGCTCGACATATACAAAACGCTTACCTGGATTTTTGACGATACGAGAGGTTAATTTACTGACATCACGTCCTAAAACATCAGCAAGTGCTTGCCAATGTTCTTTCATAGCCAGTGCATTATTCTCCATGACAATTTTAGGATCTGCCCATACAGTTTCAACGGGAACGCTTATTGCGAGTTCAAGACCATTACGATCAACAATAGAGCCTCGCTGCACAGTATGAGCAGCAGTTCGTAATGAACGCATATCCCCTTGTCTTTTTAACATGTCAGGTTCTATGATTTGAATGTATGCACTTCGAGCAAGTAATCCAGCATAAACAAACACAATTACGCCAACAACAACGTAAAAACGCCATGCCACCGAAATTTGCTGTTTATCTGATTTTTTCTTCACTACTTTACTCATTGTTGTTTAATAATGACTTCCGAATTTATATTCGGTCTTTTCATTTGTAATAATTTTTTAGCTTTGGTCTCTATCGTACTGTGCTCAGCTAAACTGTTTTGCTCTAACACTAGATTTCGCCACTCAATATCTAGTTCATCTCGTTCTGTTAATAAAACTTCCAAACCACTCGTAGTTTGACGATTCAAATGGGTAAAATAAATCACCGAAAATGCCGATACCACTACCATTATTAACAACAAATATATGAATATGTGTCGTTGAATGTCGTACCAAATATCGAGTGGTAACGACATTTTCGAGTTTGCCATAATTATAAAATCCGCATTAATGCGCTAATCTCATTGCAACCCGCATCACTGAACTTCGTGAACGTTTATTCTCTTCAACTTCACTTTCAGTCGGTTTTAATCGACGGCCAACAAGCTCTAACTTTTTACCTTTATTTAATTCTTCTTCACTGATTGGCAAACCTCGAGGGACTTTTCTCCCTTGAGAATGCTTTTTCATGAATTGTTTTACCATGCGATCTTCAAGTGAATGGAAGCTGATAACCACTAAACGACCATTTTCAGCAAGCACTGATAAAGACGAAGAAAGTACTTTTTCAATTTGCTCTAATTCACTGTTGATATACATACGAATGGCTTGGAAGCTACGTGTCGCAGGGTGTTTTTTAATTTCACGTTGCGGCGCTGTAGTTTGAATAATTTTAGCTAACTGCCCGGTACGGGTGTAGGGGGTTTCGTCACGAGTATCGACAATTGCATTAGCAATTCGCCATGCGTGCTTTTCTTCACCAAAAGTACGTAATACCCACGTAATATCTTCCACGTCGGCAACCGCAATCCATTCAGCAGCAGTTTGACCACGCGAAGTATCCATACGCATATCGAGTGGACCATCATTCATAAAGCTAAAACCACGTTCAGCTTCGTCTAGTTGTGGAGAAGACACACCTAGGTCCAGTAAAATGCCATCTACTTTTTCAAGTAACTGGTGCTTTTTTGCAATGTTTTCTAAATCTGCAAAACCTTCGTGCTCAATAGTAAAACGAGCATCGTCAGCAAATTTCTCAGCAGATTTAATGGCTGTAGGATCTCGATCAATGGCGATAAGACGTCCATTTTCAGAGAGTTGAGAAAGAATAAGGGCCGAATGACCACCTCGACCAAAAGTACAGTCGATGTAAGTGCCATCAGGGTTAATAGCGAGTCCCGTAACTGCTTCGTCAAGCAATACGGATATGTGTGACGTATCTAATTTCATTTTGGGTAATACCAACTTACATAATACCAAGGGATCAATTTGGTATTGGGTTTATTAACTATCTTTAGTCGTTTTTTCTTATCTATTTAAAGTGATAAATCTAACAAGCGTTCAGTCAGTTCAATTTCGCCCGACTGAATTTGGCTAATGCCTTTTTGCATTTGCGCTTGCCAAGCACTTTCACTCCAAATTTCAAATTTTTTCAATTGTCCAACTAACATGACACTTTTTTCTAAGTTCGCATGTTGACGCAACGGACCATTTATTAATAAGCGACCACTCTTATCAATCTCACAATCAGAAGCATTTCCTAACAAGACTTGCTGTAACAATCGTTCTTGTGGGTTCATGCTTGATAAACTACACAATTTCAATTCAATTTCTTCCCATTCAGGAAGCGGGTAGAGAAGTAGGCAGGCATGTTGAATATCTACGGTACAAACCATTTTTCCTTGGCAATCAGCAAATAGCTCATCGCGGTACTTGGTAGGTACCGTAATTCTATTTTTGCTGTCAAGCGTAATTGCGCTAGTGCCTCTAAACATAAACCTACTTTATTATTTTAGTAATCTTTGAAGATCCACTAATTCCCACTAATCCCCACAATGATACAGTTTAGTGAGAAAAGTAAAGTCATGTCAAGCAAATGTTGGTTTAAATGATCTGCTCAAACACCAATAAAATTAAGGGTTTTAGCAAAGTTGATGAATTTGTGGGGTTTTGTGGATCCTTACCCCAAATTATGTTGAAAAATTAAATTTTTTGACCGTTTTTGAAGAAAACAAGAACAGTTAGCGAGTACTTACTTGATACCGACTAGCCCTATTATTAAAAGCCAAAAAGCGAAAAATAATTTCAACTTCGTAGCAGAAAGGTGAGTGACTAAGGTCTTAGCAAAAATGCCTCCAAGTACTGCACCCGGTCCAGCAAATAAAACCACTTGCCAATAAACTTCAAATTGAATAAGTGTATGCTGCCAAATTGCTGCCCACACTGTAAAAGCAGAAACAATAACGGCAGCTGCAACCGCCATGCTAATATCAAAACGCCGAAGAATTAAATAAATAGCCAATAACTCTCCTACTCCAACTGATAACCAAGCAGTTAGAGCTCCTCCAAATATGCCTATAGTCATTAAAGCAAACCAATCAAAAATATACAGTTGGCTTCGTTCTCTGTGTGGCTTTAAGAAAAAAACGGTAACAATGATAAATAGCCCTAATACGAGGGAGAACCAACTAAAATTTTGATGTAAAGAACTAGGTGATGTTAGATGATATCCATAAACTAACCAGATGCCGACAATTGAGCTAACCGTGGTAATACTAATAATACGTTTGAAACCTTGCCATAAACGTAATTGTGTTTTTTCTCTTTTATAATGAAACCACCAAGTGAATGCACCAGCGGTCATACCAAAACATTGAATAGCGAAGCTAGTCGCTACCGATTGTTGCTCGGTAAAGTTTAATTGATTAAACAATGGAATGAATACGACGCCACCACCAGCCCCTGTAGAGTTGGCAAAAATAGCGCCAAGTACACCAATAAAACTGAACAGCCCAAATTCATTTGCTCCCTCCAACGTTATCGGGGAAAGTAACAACATGACAAACCAGATCACAATAAAAGGTATAATGAATTTAGGGTTAGTTAAACGAAGAAAACTCATTAAATGTTAATTCTTTTGCTGGTGATTAAGCTTTTCAGTGAGGAATAATATCGCATCTTCTGATAAGTTATTATTGGAAATATAGCTTCGACCTTTAGCGTGTTTTATTAACCACCCCAACTCAGTCGTTTCGATTAATAACACTTCTGACCATAGTAAAGTTAAAGTGGCATAATAAGATTTACTGACAATCCCTTCTTCATCAATCGTCAAATCAACATTACCTTTGGCGGCTTTACTGAGCATTTGACGCATTACCCACCATGGTTTTTGATAATAAGTGCTGACCGCTTCCAGAATACCTATCGCAAATACAAACCATGCGGCATAAGGGTTCATTTGTGTAAACAACACTAATAACATTCCAGCGATAATGAGAACAATTGATTTTTTATAAGCATGAAAAGAAGTAAGAATAATAGCTGATTCGCTATAACATTCTTGAAAGTGAGCTTTGTCTAGCTGATATGTCGTTTTGTAAGAAAAAGGTTGCGGCATAGTAATAATAAACTAAGGTAAAACAATGGTGTTATTTTACCTTAGTTTCTAATCAATGATGAAGTAAATAGTGATTAAATATTAGTACTTTTTAACCTTCATCGTTTGAGGATGGTGTAACAATGTCTTCTGATATACTTTCTTCAACAATCATTTCCACTTCGACACGGTCGACACGCTGCAAGCCTCTTGGTAATTTGTTGCCACGACGACCTCGATCACCTCGATAGTGTTCAACATCACCAGGTTTTAACGTTAATTTACGTTTACCAGCATGTAATGTTACTGAACTCTCAGGTGAAATAACGTTTAGTATGGAAACAAACTCTTCTCGACTTTTAGCTCTCGCAGAAGAAATATTAATAATTTTATTACCTTTACCCTTACTTAGTATGGGCAAGTCTTTAACAGGAAATACGAGCATTCTACCTTCCGACGTAATAGCCAGCAGCAACATATTTTCAATGTCAGCAATGGGTAATGGTGTATTAACTTTAGCGTTCGCCGGTAAACTCAGTAATGCCTTACCGTTTTTATTACGACTGATCATGTCAGAAAATTGGCCTACAAAG
Source organism: uncultured Colwellia sp. (assembly GCA_913020705.1). The sequence goes on along the minus strand of CAJWBY010000009.1, from coordinate 15,311 downwards.
CCATAGCCTGCATCGCTACTAAGTAAGTATTTACTCTCATCTTGAGCCATTAAACTTGTAACGAAAGTTTCCCCCGTAGATAAATTAAAACGACCAGTTAAGGGCTCTCCTTGGCTTCTCGCTGTAGGTAACGTATGAGCATCCGTTGTATAAGCACGCCCTGTAGAATCAATAAAGACCACAGGATTATTACTACGCCCTTTTGAGGAACACAAATAACTGTCGCCAGACTTATAACTCAGCGCTTCGGGTTCTATATCATGGCCTTTAGCACATCGTGCCCAACCTTTATCAGAAACAACAACTGTAACAGCTTCACTCGGTACTAAATCTTTTTCAGAAAGTGCTTTTGCTTCACTACGTTCAATAAGAATAGAGCGGCGGTCATCCCCATATTTTTCTGCTGCTTCTTGAATTTCTTTTTTCATTAGCGTATTCATACGCGCAGTTGAATTTAATATTTTTTCGAGATATTCACGTTCCACATTTAGTTCGGCTTGCTCTGCTCTGATTTTTATTTCTTCGAGTTTAGCAAGTTGGCGAAGTTTAATTTCTAATATTGATTCTGCTTGGCGTTCTGACAAATCAAAACGAGAAATTAATTCTGCTTTGGGTTTGTCAAAGTTACGTATTATTTCAATAACTTCATCAATATTAAGGTAGGCGATCAATAAGCCATCTAATAAATGTAAACGTGCTAGTACTTTATCGAGACGATATTGCAAGCGACGACGTACCGTTTCACGACGATATTCTAACCATTCAGATAATATGACTCTTAAATCTTTCACGGCAGGTTTGTTATTCAAACCAATCATGTTTAAGTTAACACGGTAACTTTTTTCTAAATCAGTACTCGCAAATAAGTGATTCATTAGCTGTTCGACATCAACACGATTAGAACGAGGTATAACCACCAAACGCGTTGGGTTTTCATGATCAGACTCGTCACGCAAATCAATAACCATAGGTAATTTTTTCGCGTTCATTTGTCCCGCAATCTGTTCGAGTATTTTTCCGCCAGAAGCTTGATGAGGTAAAGAGGTAATAACAATATCGCCCTGCACAACTTCATAAATTGCGCGCATTTTTATACTGCCTTTACCTGTACGGTAAATTTTTTCAATATCAGCTTTTGGTGTAATTATTTCAGCGTCAGTAGGGTAATCAGGACCTTTGACGTATTCAAGTAAATCACTAATATCCGCTTTAGGCTTTTCAATAAGATGAACACAAGCGTTAGCAACTTCTCGTACATTATGGGGCGGAATATCAGTTGCCATTCCCACGGCAATCCCTGTAATACCATTTAATAATATATGAGGTAAACGTGCTGGTAATGTTTTAGGTTCGTTCATTGTGCCATCAAAATTTGGCGTCCAATCAACTGTTCCTTGACCTAATTCTGCAAGTAAAACCTCACTAAATCGTGATAAGCGTGATTCGGTATAACGCATAGCCGCGAAAGATTTAGGATCATCAGGTGCACCCCAATTTCCTTGACCGTCTACTAATGGATATCGATATGAAAATGGCTGTGCCATTAACACCATAGCTTCATAACATGCAGAGTCGCCATGTGGATGGAATTTACCTAACACATCGCCAACGGTACGTGCTGATTTTTTATATTTAGCGGTGGCAGACAAACCTAATTCAGACATGGCATAAACAATACGTCTTTGTACCGGTTTCAAGCCATCACCAATATGCGGCAAAGCTCGGTCCATGATCACATACATCGAGTAGTTTAAATAAGACTCTTCGGTAAATTGTCGAAGTGGTCGCTGTTCAATACCTTCAAGGCTAAAATTAAGCGCGTCTGACATGAATTAATTCCTGAGTTATCCCCCTCTGAAGCGGCTGCCTAAAGGATGACTTTGATTATTATTTTTATATAGCTAGTCTCTAGCTTATATGATTATACGGGACGGGAAAATACTTCTTTACCAATATGTCTAAATTATTAGGTATTGTTTTTGGTTTGGTCATTAAACTGACAAACTAGATTACGACCATGGGCTTTAGCATAATACATGGCTATATCGGCGGCATTAAGTAAATCATCAAAACTTGTATCAACTTTGTCTAAACAAGCAACACCAATACTTACCGTGAGTTTTTGTTTAATATTAAATTCAGACAAATCTTTATTAGCTACCTTTTCGCGCAAACGTTCGGCTATAGCTTTAGCTTCATCACAACCTACTCCGGGTAGTATTCCAGCAAACTCTTCACCACCTAATCGAGCAAAAAGATCTCTAGAGCGCATTGTTTCACTCCCTAACTCGGCAATTATTTTTATTATTTCGTCACCAACACCGTGACCATAGTTGTCATTTATGTTTTTAAAGAAATCTACATCAAGAAGAATAACACTTAAGCTTTGATTTTGACTCTTTGCGAGTGCAACGGCCTCAGCACCTTTTTCAAATAAAGTACGTCGATTATATAAATTAGTCAGGCTATCTGTTTTCGCTAAATATTTTAATTTTTTTCTTACCTTCACTTGCCTCAATAACAGCATAAGAAAAACAATGACAGTAATAACTAAAATTATAATATTGCGCTGTTGAACAAACTGTTTATTTTCAGCAGCAATTATTTTTAAGTGTTTAATTTTATTTTGATTTGCTAATAACTCATTTTGTCTAATCTTATGATCTGTTTCATAGATTTTATTGAGTTCCTCGATTTTTTCAATTCTGGTTTCATCAAAATAGCGATATCCGCCTTGGATATATTTTTTTTTATATTCAAAAGCTTGTTTAAAATCACCTAATGAAGCGTACGATTTAGCAAATATAAAATTGACCATTGAAAAATCAGGAGAATGGAGTTGTTTAGCGGGTATTTTATCTTTAAGTTCTAACGTTTTTTCAAGCCAAGTTATTGCCTGTTCATTTTGACCTAAGTTATTCGCGATTAGACCATGAATTAAGAAAATTAAATATTGCTCTGCGGCATTAAATGTAGCGCTAATTTTTTCAAGTTGTAAAAGTACATTTTCATCTTTATCTGAATTCTTTACAGACTTATCTTGTACAAGGGATAATAAAGATAAAATACGATCATTAACGGGAAGGGTTTCTTTACTGTTTAAAATAGTTTCTGAATCTGTTGAAAGTTGTTCACTACTATTTTCTTCAGCTGTTAACTCATCAACAGCTTCCGCCATAGCATTAAACGACAGACTAGCAAAGCATACACATAATAGAGCACACCATTTTTTATAAGAAAAACTGCTGATTCTCATTAAAAGCATACCTTATTTTTTCCTAAACGCTTTGCTTCGTACATTTTATCATCTGCGTCTTTAATTAATTGTGTAAAACTATCTGTATTTTCTCTTTTATAAGATGAAATACCAATACTGACTGTAACTTGTTCGGCAATTTTATTAAGCTTAATTTTTTCTTGAATAGATAATCGTATACGTTCTGCAACATCATAGGCATCTTTCGGTGATGTTGCTGGTAATAAACAGATGAACTCTTCACCACCAAAGCGTCCAAAATAATCATTTTTCTGCATAATTTGATTTGATAACTCTGCAATTTTCTTTAAGACCTTATCACCGGCTTTATGACCAAAATTGTCATTGATCATTTTAAAGTTATCCACATCAATCATCAGCACACTAAAATCTTGCTGTTTAAAATATGTTGAAACAAACATTTTTTCACCAAGTTCTACAAGGTGACGTCGATTAATAACACCTGTTAAGTCATCAATTTGACTAACTCTTAATAAATGCTTTTGTCCTTGAACCATTTTCAGCAAAAGCCATGCAAGCGCTAACATTACCAATGAAACAAATACAATTAATAACTGTAAATTACTTTCATGATAAGTCATATTATTTAGCTGAATAATTTGTACTGATTGTTCTTGCTCTAATAATTTATTTTTAAAATCAGCTTGCTGACTTTCGTAGCTTAAGCGTAATTCTTCTACTTTTTCCATATTGGTATTTTGCTTATCTTTAAATAAACGCTTTAAATATTGTGACTGTTTTTCATAGGCTTGCTGATACTTTTCTGTTTTGTAATAAATTTCTGATTGTAAATAAATCAAATTATAATGAGAAAAAGTATTTTTTGTTTGATTATTTTTGGCTAAAAAACCTTCTGCAACAATTAAACTTTCTAATGCTTCATCGTAACGGCCCATAGCTTCAAGGACATATGCTTTTTCTAACGTGAAATAAAGTGGAGCATTATGCTTTTGTGCTCCCTCCATGTATTGTTCTGCCATAGTAAGGTATTGGTAAGCGATTTCTGTATCAGGTTCTTTTTTCATGGCATACGCAATTGACATGCTTAAATATAACCCACCTACTATTTCATTATTACTGAGTTTTGCAGAACTTTGAACTATTTCTTTGAGTAATGGAATTGCTTGCTCATAACGACCTTCTTCCATATGGTTAATAGCGATATTTTGCAGACTATTTAACGCATAAAGATCCATTCCTGCTTTTTTGTAATGCTCATAAGACGCTTGATAAAATTTTACCGACTTCTCAGGTTGATACATATATGCGTATAAAATGCCTAGTTCACTGTTCACTGATCCTTTTAATTCTTCATTATCAAGTGAATTGGCTATGGTAAGCGCATTATTAAGCATGACCATAGATTTTTCATACTGCTCAGTAATATAATAAACAGCGCCTAAATTTATTAAACCATCTGCTATATATTTTTTGTCATTTAAAGATTCTGCAACTTCTAAACCATTAAGGTAATTTTCAATGGCACCTTGGTTGTCACCTAAACTTTCTAATGAAAATCCGCGTAGGTAGGAAAGTTCTGAAATTAAGATGGTAGGGCTAGTTAAAGATTGTGTTATGCGTAGCCCTTGAGATGCGATATCACGTCCTAATTTATATTGGGAAGTTTCAATATAAATTTCTGAAAGAACTTGATAGTATTTCACCTGATTTTCAGCACTTAATGCTTCAATATTCATTTGATGTTTATCAAGTAACAGCAGTGCATCTGTAACATTTGTCTTTTGTAATTTTTCAACACGTTCTATAAAAAAGTGGAAATCACGATTTATAGTTTCGCCATCCGCCAATGCTTGCATAGATATGAATAAATAACTAAACAGGAACCAAAAGTTCAAGGTAACTTGTTTGCAACGATTTTTTAACAAATTCAACCTCTTATTTATCATTTTCATTATAATTTGACGAATTTTAGTAGCAGTATAAAACGATTCAAAGCGAATGATAAACCGTTATTTATAATTAATAATTTTTCATGAATACTGAAAATAAATAATACTAGAACAAACACAAATTTTACTATAAATTAGCAACGGTTTTGTATCATTCTAATGTCCCTGTAGCTCAGCTGGATAGAGCAAGCGCCTCCTAAGCGCTAGGTCGGAAGTTCGAATCTTCTCAGGGACGCCAAAATCACAATTACGAACGGTCAATAATACCCACCAAACCCATTAATAACAAGCCCTATAGCGAACTTAACGGTTGTTAACGATTAATAAGAACTTGTAAAAATCACACTTTATTGTAACACTGATAGTAACACCACCCCTATACAATCAAACTCAGTGTTACTATGGCTAGAATAACCACTCCTTTAACAAATACAGAAGTTAAACAGGCTAAGCCTAAAGACAAGGAATATAATCTTGTCGATGGTGAGGGCTTGATGATACGCGTTAAGCCAAATAGCTCTAAATTGTGGCTATTTAACTATTACCGACCTTTTACGAAGAAACGCGCAAATATTAGCTTTGGAAAATATCCTGATGTTTCATTAGCTGATGCGAGAAAAAAACGTACCAGCGCTAGAAATTTGCTTGCTAAAGATATTGATCCCAAAACACATAAAGAAAAAATTACTGAAAATAAGAAAGTAGAGCTAAGTAACACGCTTATAAAAGTGGCTACTGATTGGTTTGAAATAAAGAAAAAGACCATTGCGACAAATACCGCTAAAGACACATGGAACTCCCTTAACAATCATATTTTCCCAAAGCTTGGCAATCACCCTGTTACAGCTTTAACGCCTGTTATTGTGATTGATGCGATGAAGCCAATCGCTAATAAGGGCAGCCTTTTTGTTATTAAACGTCTTTGCCAACGCCTTAATGAAATAATGACCTACTCTGCCAATGTTGGCTTGATTGACGCCAACCCACTAACAGGCATTTTAAAAGCCTTTGAAGCCCCAAGGAAACAACACTACCCCACAATAAAGCCTGTAGAATTACCAAAGCTAATGGCTGACCTGAGCTATTCAACATTAAGGCTAGTAACGCGCTTATTAATTGAATGGCAGCTTCATACTATGGTTCGTTCAAACGAAGCCGCTACAGCAAAGTGGGCTGATATTGATGTTGAAAATTTATGCTGGCGAATTCCTGGCGATGTAATGAAAATGAACAAGCCACACGTTGTTCCACTTACACCACAAACCCTAGCAATATTAGAACGTATAAAACCCGTTAGCGCTGACAATGACTACATATTCCCTGCCGATAGAAACCTTAAAGGCCATGCTAACCGCGAGTCAGCAAACATGGCATTAAAGCGTATTGGTTATAAGAACAAATTAGTGGCGCATGGTTTACGGTCACTCGCCAGCACCACCTTAAACGAACAAGGTTTTGATCCTGATGTTATTGAATCGGCATTAGCCCACGTTGACAAAAACGAAGTAAGACGCGCTTATAATCACGCTGAATATTTAGAGCGTAGACGAGTAATGATGGCTTGGTGGTCGGAGCATATCGAACAGGCTCAGTCAGGCAAATACAGCCAAGAGTCAAATATCAAACAGTTGAAGGTGATTTAGACCGATTGATAACGATTCAGACTATATTGAGCAATTTATGACAATAATACCTTTAAATCCTTGGGATTATAATCATTAAAATTTGATGGAGATAGTTGCCTTAAGTTCAAATGCCAGTAATCAGGGTAGTACATGACATGATAAAGTAGTTAGTCGCTCAAAAAATGATACTAATTTACATTTATATGTGAATAATAGGTAGTCAGTTAACCAATAAGGAACTGACATGACTATTAACAAAAACTTTCAACTAATCCGCAGACCATATGTTTTATCTCAAACAGCACGATCAAAGTCCGCATTACAACTTGACGAAAAAGCAGGCCTGTTTTGCCCTCCTATCTCTATCGGTGATCGTGCCGTTGCTTATATCAAGCATGAGGTAGAAGCCATCATCCAAGCTCGTATTGAAGAACAAACACCTGAGCAAATCAAATTGCTTGTTATTGATCTAATCAAACAACGCAAAGCGGCATAGGGGGCAACATGAAATATAAAAATATCTATGAAGTATTCGTCGCATCCACTAAATGCTTTCCTTTAATGAATACCAAAGGGTTTAAATTGCTTGCGCTCTTTGCTGAGAAGAAGCGTATTTATCGAGAAGAACTTGTCGAGTTACTAGGTGATGATTTTCGAACTGAAATACAGGCTTTAGACGGCAGTAATTATCATTGGTTAATTCATAGGGGGAAGGAAGCCAATCGAGTTGTTTATATAGATCTTGATGATCGACATTATTCTATGAATATTGACCTTGATAATGAAGCAAGAAAAGAACGAAGAAAACAATTAACTGACCAGTCGTATAAAGAAGCTAAATTAGGGCGTGTTCGAGAGCCTATTGCTTTAGCTAAAAGAACTGATGCTTGGCGTGAAACTGTTTTATCGTTCGGAGAAGCGGCAAATGACTCTAGTATAAAAAACAAAACCGCTAAGAAAGATTAATTTCAAAGCGGCTTATCTAAAACTGGCTAGTGGAATAAGTTTAGCGACCTACCACTAGCCAACAACTAGAGTATAACCAAGTTAACAGCTTTTCAATAGTTAGTAGTTACAAACCTGTTAAGTATTACCCTGTAAGTGTTGGTTGTTATTAACAGCTATTTATAGGTTTGTTACCCCTATATTTATAGTGATTGTAATAAACCAGCTTTAGCCACGGGGTTTAGACAGGTAAGTAACAACTTACTTTGAGCTAGGTAATTAATAATATCCTTTAGCGTTATCTTAGTTAGTAAACTATCTAATGGCATATATAACCAAAGACAAGGCAATAACAGTAAACGGCAATACTTGGTGGGTAAACTCGAAAGGAAGTGGGTTAATTGCGCACTCCATAAAAGCAATGATTAACCAGATTGATGCGATGTTAAGTCACCATAGCAAAATTCACATCATACGGTTTGATCTAAGAGTTCATGGATACACTGAAAATAACGGCATTATTACGGCATTTAATCGCAGATTACATAAATGGCTGAAACGAAAATACAGCTTTAAACGTATCGGCTTTATGTGGTGTAGAGAACTAGAAACAGCCAAGAAGCAACATTATCACTACGCGTTATTGATAGACGGTCACAAGGTTAACTTTCCTTATGAAGTAACCAATAAAGTAAAAGAGCTATGGCGGCAATTAGACGGCTCTGAATACTTTCCTGATAACTGCTATTACAATGTTAAAAGAGATGATTACGAGTCGATACAGGACGCTATCTGGCGTATATCTTACTTGGCTAAAGCTAGAGGGAAAGGCTATAAACCAGATCAAGTTAAAAACTATGGAACGAGTCGAATAAAGGTAAATGACAGGCAATAAAAAAGCACCAATCAATGGTGCTTTATTTGTTACTCATTACTTGAATGTAAGAGTATAAAACAGACTAAGTTACTGTTTTTTGAATCTACGAGCTGCTAAGCCCATAATACCTAATGCGAAGATAGCAAGGGTAGAAGGCTCAGGAACCGCATTATACGATACACGTGCGCTAACAAACCCGTATGGTGAGTCAGTATGTACACCGCCACTACTATTAACCCCAGTTTGATTTGCCACCAAATTCAATACTCCATCATCTAAATAATTTAATGAAGGGGTTTCGAAATTAATAGTGCCGAAACAATCGCTATTGAAAGATCCGCCATTAGCCGCTAAACAAGATGTAGATGTTCCTCCACCTATACGGCCTAGAAGTGTACCTTCTAAAAATATGTCCATATATTCCCCTGCTGAAAAATCCATCCGCTCCCATGAAAAAAGAAAAGTTAAATCACTCGCCGCAGGAGGTAGGTTAGAAAACTGCCATGTAAAACCATTCTGAGATGTGCTTAGAGAACCGAATTCATTGTAAGTATCAGATGCTGATATCAAGCCAGCATTAGCAAAACCACTAACAGATAACACCAAACCAACAACAGCCGCTTTTAACATTTTTAAATTCATTATAATTTCCTTAATAATACATACCTGATAATAGAAAAGGCATTTCAAGTGATTGTAGTTCAACTAACAGCATAAATCATACCAAAGTCAATAAGTTACTATTTTTCAACCAGATAAGGTTAAATAAAATATTAATACAAAGCATTTACAATGAAAGTGTAAAGATAATCGACACTATATAATCAATTATTCTATAAAGAGTAAACCTATCAAATACAATTATGACTAAGCTCTTTATTGGTTTCGGTAAAAGCATCATTTCCCTCTTGTAAATTGAGGATAGTAAAAATATGGCCGTAGGTTGATTTGACCAACCAGCACCTCAGAAAAGTAGAAGTTCAAGCCTGTTTTTCGTACAAGATAAAAATGATACAATGTAATAATATTATTACAGTCAGGCTTTTAACATGACAACAGCTAACAAAACACCTACCAGTAAATACATGGCTGGCGATATTAGGCATTTAATCAACCAAGCCATTCAAAACGAATTAACCAACTTACCAGCAACACTTTCTGAAATTAAAGACCCTATTCAAAGATTAAACTTCTTAACTAAATTAATGCCTTTTGTTTGTGCGCCCATTAAGCAAGTTGGCGTTATGACAGCTAGAAGAGAATCAGGCGAAGATTAGTATATATTCCCTTTAATTTTTCGGAGTCAACAACAATGCCTAAAGGCCATCATTACGGTAGAACACAAACAAGGGCTTACACTGGCGAGTATCACCGCATATCTGCCAATACATTTAAAAACCTATTAACAGTGCCATTAGGTAACTACTCACTTAATACTGAATTTCTTAGTAATGAACATCAAAAATTTAAATTAACAGCATTAGAATGTGGTGTTCGTTTGATGACATTCACCATAAACGATAAACCTCACAAAATAACCTTAAAGCACGATAATCGAAGCGCCAGCAATAAACTATACATAACTTGCCCATACTGCCAAAAACAGCGACAAAGCCTTTACGCTATTAAATACGCCTATGGTTGTCGGCAATGTATCGGCTTACATTACGCCAGCCAAAGTGAAAGACCAAACGAGCGGTTAATGAGGCGCATTAGAAAGCTAAGAAAAGAGCTATGGGGTTTTGACTGGCCTGACGTAAACAATATGTTTGAAAATATTTATTATTGGCCTAAGCCTAAATGGATGAGGTGGAAAAAATTTGAACAAAAAAGAAATAAGATAACTGAGTTAGAAAAGAAATATTGGCCTATGGTAGATGTTCAAATGAAGGCTATGTTTGGAAATAGCTTTATTAATGACTTTTGATTATAGTAACACTCAAAGTAACACTACCAATAATAACAAAACACCAAACCAATAATTAACAGTAACTTAGCAAGCCTAAACGACGTCTCTCAGGGACGCCAAGATTACGAACGATGACACTTTATTTCACAGTAATAAATCCCTCTGATGAAGTTGTACTGCCCCTCCATAATATAATACAAACTATTTGAATATATTCTCTTCTTGAAATAGACGTCCATAAAATTAACAAATCAATTTTTGCTAATATCGATTTTAAATAAAAATATTGAAATGACGAAGATCCCCTTAGTCTGTTATGAAATTAGGATTTCTAAACAGGTTTATTAAACATTCATACCATGCTAATCATGCGCAATTAAGACCATTAATTCTGAAAATAAAAAAGCCCCGTAAATACGAGGCTTTTTTGAATCTTAACAATTAGACTAATGCTCATTGACTGATTGTTCTAATGTAACGTCCTTGTCACCTGCAATTGAGATATTACTCAATGCTGCTGAAACAGCTAATACGATTACCGCAAAAATTACTGTAGTCAGCTTAATTCCTCTCGGAGATGACCTGTTCATAAATGTTCCTGTGTCAGGTGTTTTTGTTGTTATTTTTACATCTGTACAAAACTCAACCAATCTATACGATTAATATCTATAATTCAACAATATAAAAGTAAAATTATACTTTAAAATCAAAACCTCCCTACATTTACATTTAATTAACATTACTGAGGTTTTGAACGGTTTAATCTAACTAATACTAAAAAAAACACTTATTTGGATAATATCGTTTGCAGTTTAGGTACTGTCTAGGCGAAAATAGCGCCACTTTCACCTTCATATACTTAATTTGATTAAGTATAAATATAATAAAGATTTGGAGTTTATATGCCGTCTCGTCAAGAATTGGCCAATGCAATTAGAGCTTTAAGTATGGATGCCGTACAAAAAGCGAAATCAGGACACCCTGGAGCCCCAATGGGCATGGCAGATATTGCCGAAGTATTATGGCGTGATTTTTTAAAGCATAATCCAACAGATCCAAACTGGGCTGACCGCGATAGATTCGTTTTGTCAAATGGTCATGGTTCAATGCTTATTTATTCTTTACTGCATTTAACGGGTTATGAATTACCGATTGAAGAGTTGAAAAACTTCCGCCAATTGCATTCTAAGACACCTGGTCACCCTGAATATGGTTACACGCCAGGTGTTGAAACAACAACAGGCCCATTAGGTTCAGGTATTTCTAATGCTGTTGGTATGGCTATTGCTGAAAGAACACTTGCTGCACAGTTCAACCGTGAAGGCCACAACATCGTAGATCACAATACTTATTGTTTCTTAGGTGATGGTTGTTTAATGGAAGGTATTTCACATGAAGTATGTTCTTTAGCTGGTACTTTAGGTTTGGGCAAGTTAATTGCTTTTTGGGATGACAACGGCATTTCAATTGATGGAAACGTGGAAGGTTGGTTTACTGATGATACACCTGCTCGTTTTGAAGCATACGGATGGCATGTAATTAGTGTTGACGGACATGACTCAGCTGCTATCGCTGCCGCGATTGTTGAAGCCAAATCAGTTACTGACAAACCTTCAATGATTTGTTGTAAAACTATTATTGGTTTTGGTTCACCTAACAAAGAAGGTACACATGACTGTCATGGCGCACCATTAGGTGATGACGAAATTGCTGCAACGCGTAAAGCATTAAACTGGCCGCATGCTCCTTTTGAAATTCCTGCTGATGTTTACGCTGATTGGGATCAAAAAGAAAGAGGTCAATCAAGCCAAGTTTCTTGGAACGAGCAATTCTCTGCATACCAAGAAGCTCACCCAGAGCTTGCCGCTGAATACGAGCGTCGTGTTATTAAAGGTCATTTGCCAAGCGATTTCGAAGAAAAAGCAAATGCATTAATACAAGCTTGCCAAGAAAAAGGCGAAAGCATTGCTTCACGTAAAGCTTCGCAAAATACTATTGAAGCTTTTGGCGCAATCTTACCTGAGCTATTAGGTGGTTCTGCCGATTTAGCGGGTTCTAACTTAACATTATGGTCAGGCTCTAAAGGCATTGAAACTGACCCTGCTGGTAACTACATCTATTACGGTGTTCGTGAATTTGGTATGAGCGGTATTATGAACGGTGTTTCATTGCACGGTGGTTTCATAAACTACGGCGCTACGTTCATGATGTTTATGGAATACGCACGTAACGCGGTTCGTATGTCAGCGTTAATGGGTATTCAAAACGTTTTTGTTTATACCCATGACTCTATTGGTCAAGGTGAAGATGGTCCAACGCATCAACCTGTTGAACAATTAACGAATTTACGTACAACTCCGAATATGGATACATGGCGTCCGTGTGATGCAACTGAATCTGTTGTTGCATGGAAATCGGCTATTGAACGTAAAACTGGCCCAACGTCATTAATATTCTCTCGCCAAGGTTTACCTGCCGTAGCGCGTAATAATGATCAAGTAGCAAATATTGCAAAAGGTGCTTACGTATTACAAGACTGTGAAGGTACGGCTGACGTGATTTTAATTGCGACGGGTTCTGAAGTTTCTTTAGCGCTTAATTCAGCAAAAGCATTAACAGAGCAAGGTAAAAAAGTCCGCGTAGTTTCTATGCCTTCAACCAATACTTTTGATGTTCAATCAAGCGAATATAAAGAGTCAGTATTACCATCAACCGTTATTAAACGTGTTGCTATTGAAGCTGCTCATACTGATTTTTGGTATAAATACGTTGGTTTTGGTGGCGCAGTTGTTGGTATGACAACTTTTGGTGAATCTGCACCAGGTAACGTTTTACTTGAACATTTTGGTTTCACTGTTGAAAACGTAGTAAAAACTGTAAACCAACTGTAGAACTTTATACAATTCCTCAAACTGCAAAATAGGTAGTTTGAGGATGTTGTCACCTCGGATAAATCTCAATATATGTCTATAAACATTGCTATCAATGGTTTTGGCCGAATTGGCCGAAGTGTTGCTCGTGCTTTATACGAGAATGCAGATCATAGCCAACTTAAACTTGTTGCCATTAATGAAGTTGCCGAACCAAAAGGTATCGCACATTTATTAAAATACGACACGACACATGGCCGATTTCCTTTTTCAGTTGAATTAATAGATGACCAATTAGTTATCGCTGGCGATGTGATTAAACTTAGCCATGAAAAGTCACTTATCGATTTACCATGGAAAGCGCATAACGTAGATATTGTTCTTGATTGTACTGGAAAATTTGCCAATCAACGCGATGGTAATATTCATCTAAACCAAGGTGCGAGCAAAGTGCTCTATTCATACCCTGGCGAACAAGATGTAGATGCTACAATTATTTATGGTATTAATCATCAGCAGCTGAGTGCTAAAGACAAAATAGTCTCTAATGGTTCATGTACAACGAATTGCGTTGTACCAGTGATAAAAGTGATTGATGAAGCGTTCGGTGTCGAAAGCGGAAGCATCACGACTATTCATTCTTCCATGCATGACCAACAAGTTATAGATGCTTATCACCCTGATTTACGCAGAAGTAGAGCAGCAAGCCAATCTATAATTCCTGTTGATACTAAGTTAGCTATGGGTATTGAAAGAATACTGCCAAAATTTGCCGGACGTTTTGAAGCGATTGCTGTTAGAGTGCCAACCATCAATGTAACCGCGATGGATTTAACCTTAACGTTATCAACAGATGTTGATATAAACGCGATAAACCAAGTAATAATCAAAGCACAAAATAACGGTTTACAAGGAATTTTAGGCTATACCGAAGAGCCTCTTGTTTCAGTTGATTTCAATCATGACCCACATTCTTGTATTGTTGATGGTAACCAAACACGTGTAAGCCATAAACGATTAGTAAAAATGTTAGTGTGGTGTGATAACGAATGGGGTTTTGCAAATCGAATGATCGATACAGCGAAAGCCATGGCGAATACAACTTAACTTATACGAACAAAAAACAAACTAAATCATTAAACGTAATTTTTAAATTTATCGAATAGGAAACAGCAAATGTCAGTAATTAAAATGACCGACTTGGCGCTAGCCAATCAAAGAGTTTTGATCCGTGAAGATCTCAACGTACCTGTTAAAGACGGAAAAATAACCTCTGATGCTCGATTAAGAGCCGCTTTGCCTACTATTAAACTTGCTTTAGAAGCCGGTGCAAAAGTGATGATCATGTCTCACTTAGGTCGTCCAACGGAAGGTGAGTACAACGAAGAGTTTTCTTTAAAGCCAGTCGCTGACTATTTAGCAGCGGCACTTAATGCGCCTGTTCATTTATCAAAAGACTACTTAGACGGCGTAGATACGAAAGCCGGTTCGTTAGTTATTTTTGAAAATATTCGTTTTAATGTTGGCGAAAAGAAAAATGATGACGCATTAGCTAAAAAGTTAGCCGCGCTTTGTGATGTTTTTGTTATGGACGCTTTCGGCACCGCTCATCGTGCGCAAGCGAGTACACATGGTGTAGCAAAATTTGCACCTATAGCTTGTGCTGGGCCTTTATTGTCTGGTGAATTAGAAGCATTGGGTAAAGCACTTGATAACCCTGCTCGACCTTTAGTAGCTATCGTGGGTGGTTCAAAAGTTTCAACCAAACTTACTGTGCTTGATTCTTTAGCAAAAATTGTTGACCAGCTTGTTGTTGGTGGCGGTATTGCGAATACATTTATTGCTGCAAATGGTCATAATGTTGGCAAATCATTATATGAAAAAGACTTACTTGATGA
>CAJWBY010000008.1 GCA_913020705.1 uncultured Colwellia sp. | reverse complement strand
AGGTTCCTTCTTATCAAGGAAACGTCGTAAACGCGACATAGTTACCCTTCTTTTTCTATTTGAGTGAGGTTAGCTCGAAGTATCGGACCGTAGTCAAACTTACCTGAACATACGAAAGAGCAAAGAGCGAGATCTTCTTCGTCAAGTTCTAAACAACCGAGCGCTTGCGCTGCATCAGTGTCTCTAACGATTAAAGCTCGTAATAATTGAGTTGGTAATATATCCAGCGGCATCACCGTCTCGAATACACCGACGGGTACCATAGCGCGAGGGCTACCATTTTGTGAGGTTGTTAGGCTGAGGTTCTTTTTGCCCAGCAATTTAGAAATAAACACGTTCAATGCAGAGAACTTATTTTCACCTACCGGTTTAATCCAGCCAAAGAATTCACGTTTTTCTGTTTCTTCGATAACTGAAATTTGGCTGTGGAAACGACCGAGATAACCGGCCCAGTTTGTTGCCGTATGACCGTGTAAAACTGAACCTGAGATAACCCGTGATTGCACGTGTTGTACTTCATCACGGACTAAATCTTCCGTATTAGCACCGAGGCGCGTACGTAATAAACGTGGCTTATGAACTAGCGGGCCAGCAATCGAAATAATACGTTCTACAGATAGATGTCCGGTGCTGAATAGTTTGCCAACAGCAATGACATCTTGATAATTAATCTGCCAGACTTCTTTTTTAGCACTGACTGGATCAAGAAGGTGAATATGGGTACTCGCTAAACCTGCTGGATGAGGACCTGAGAAGGTATGAACTTCTACATTGGCTGCCGTGTTAGCAGGTGTGGCAGAATCTTCAGCTTGGCAAACAAACACTTTACCATCAGTCAATTGACTGATGATGGTTAAGCCATTGGCATAATCAGTAGCAGAAGCTTGAATGACGACATTAGCATCGGCTGCCAAAGGGCTTGAGTCCATTGCGGTAACAAAAATAGAATTGGGTGTCGATTCAGGATTGGCTGATTTACTATATGGTCGAGTACGAAGTGCTGTCCATAAGCCTGATTCCAGTAAGTTGTTTTTTACGTCGTCACGACTTAGTGAGGCTAGTTGTGATTGTTCATAGTGCTGAAAAGTAATTTCATCAGCACCTTCTAAGTCAATAATGATGGACTGTAGAACCCGTTTAGCACCACGATTAATGGCTCTAATTGTACCTGCACCAGGAGCGGTGAATTGGACTCCAGGTATTTTCTTATCCGTAAATAAAGCCTGCCCAAGTTTGACCTGCTGACCTTCTTCAACCAGCATTGTGGGCTTCATGCCAATATATTCATTGCCTAATACAGCGACGGATTTAACCGTGTTTGCATTATGAATAGTCTGCTCGGGACTGCCCGCTATGGGCAAGTCAAGCCCTTTTTGTATAGAAAAATGCATAGATGCTTGGTTGGTCACAGAACACTCTGCTTCCCTTCCGAACTCCTTTTATCTGAGATGTGCCCTAGTATAAGTAGTGTTAAGCCATATGTGAAGAACTTATTAGTATGAAAATTGTCTTTTTCTCCCAGAATAATTACAACGATGTTGGCGATGCAAGTATTGGTCAATCAATAGTCCAATAGATTTGATAAAAAAATGTGAGGTATTCTGCACTAATTTATGCCCATACTTGTCAAGATGATGTATTCTAAGTCTAAAATTAGATTACAAATTCAGTGAAGAATTTAAACTAATTTTAACCCCGTACAGGGGGAATGGCTTCAAGGGCTTGAAGCTAAAGATATATCAAAGGGCGGAGTCCCGATAAGGAGTACAACATGGACGTAGAACATAGCCATTTTTCATTTCAACAAATTCATATTGATGTAGCACGCAATGCAACGGATGATTTCAATTTATTTCATGATTCCTACAACTGGCATAAAATAAAAAACAATCCTTTTGGCGGCTCAATAGTCCTTGGTTTTCAATTAGAATCTTTACTAGAAAACCGTGTTTTACATTATCGAATTCACAACGATGAGCAGGTGCTTATTGCTCGAAATAAATTACACTTTAGTAATTATCAATTTAATTTTGCCAATGCTATTAAACCTGGCCAAAATGTCAATATCACGATCAAAAGTTCTCAATATAAAGAAATGGAGTGTAATTCGGTTCTAAGTAATCGAATTTCTGTCAGAGCTGATGGGAAATTAGCCTTAATGGGCTATAAAAAAGAGTCATCGCAGCCTCTATTTTTAGAAAATGCTGATTTTTCTTACTTAGGGGACTTAAAGAGTTTGCCTGACCGCAGCATGCTGCCTAGCGCGGACTTCTTTTTGAAAAGAAAGTTTATGATCAACAGCAATGCAAAAAACTTTCTCTGCGGCTCTTTTACTGATCAATCTATCTATTTTGATGAATTGAATGATGCCGTCAGCTTCCCAGAAATTTTCCCTTGCAGCCTAATCTCAAGTGCCTTACTCGAAAAAGCACATGCACATCATCATGATTTTGAACAAAACCCGATGGTATATACCTCGCATAAAATATCAATAAATCGTTTGTTATTAAATAGATTAAAAAGCAGTGATGTATTACATATTTTAGTGAGAGAGTTGCCGGAACAAGCCAATTGTTATGAATGTTATGGTTTGGTAGATGATAATCAAATTTTATACCGCGGTATTATATCGTTGACCTCATTACAGAGTATTTTAAAATAATGGCATTGAGGTTTATGCGCTTATCTTCAACCAGCGATAAGCAATAAAAAAAGCAAGCATTGTCGCTACGGCTGCCACACTAAAGGTGGCGGCCGGGCCCGGCGATAACCAGAAGTAACCACTAAATAAACTACCGATCGCACCCCCGGCACCAAAGCCGAGGCTGCTATATAAAGCCTGTCCTCGGCCCTGATTATTGCCGGTGAAATAGTGATGAACCCAGGCCATTGCTGCAGCATGAATTGAACCAAAACTAGCGGCATGTAGCAGCTGGGCAAATAATAATAAGGTCAATGAATCAGGGAAAAAGCCAATAATTAACCAACGTAAGGTGCTGAGTAATAAGCTAGCCAGTAATACAGTGCGAATACCAAAGCGAGGTAACCAACGGTGCATAAATAGGAAAATGACTATTTCAGCGATAACACCTAGAGCCCATAGTTGACCAATCAGACTACGAGAATAACCATATTGCTCTAAATAGATGGTGTAGAAGGTGTAATAAGGCCCATGACTCATTTGGACTAAAAATGAGACTGCTAAAAAAGCAATGACTTCAGGTCGCTTTAAGATCTGTAACAGTGGCTGATGGTTTAAACTGAGATGGCGTGATGATGACTCAGGAACGGTTAAGCTGACCAGCCAAATAGCGATCAAACTAAACAGCATGGCATAGGGAATGATGCTGGCATCAAAATGTTCAAGTAATACACCTAGGCCAATGACAATGGCAATAAAACCGACCGATCCCCACAGACGAATTCGACTGTAATGGTGACTATGTTCGCCAAGGTGTTGTAGTGTAGTGGTCTCAAATTGTGGCAGAGAGGCATTCCAAAAAAAACTAAATACCAACATCACTGCTGCAATCCAAACATAGCTGTTATTAAAAAAGATGACTGAAAAGGCGACCGCTCCAGCCAAGCTTGCAAGGCGAACAATAGACATTCGTTGGCCACGATGATCGGCAATCCAACCCCAAATATTAGGTGCAACGATGCGTGTTGCTAATAAGATAGCTGTGAGTTCACCGATTTCTCGTGCAGAGAAACCTTCCCATTGTAGGTATAGCCCCCAATAGGGAACCAGTACTGCTAAGGATGCAAAATAAAAAAAGTAAAAGCCAGATAAGCGCCAATAAGGCGTATTTTTAAGCGGCACTAAATTATTTTTCTTGGCAATGATGTTCTATTGTAAACAGCATGACAGAATTAAGCCTGTGCAGGAATAATTGGGGTTCCTGAATTGACATCCATATTTTGAGCTCGGTGGCGTAGCAGATGATCCATTAATACTATGGCTAGCATGGCTTCAGCAATTGGCGTTGCTCGAATGCCAACACAGGGATCATGGCGACCTTTGGTGACAACTTCTACTGGTTCACCTTGTGTATTAACACTGCGACCTGGAATACTGAGGCTTGATGTGGCTTTCAATGCCATACTGACCAGAATATCTTGGCCACTTGAGATGCCGCCTAAGATGCCGCCGGCATTATTAGTCAGAAAACCTTCAGGTGTGATTTCATCACGATGTTCGGTTCCTTTCTGAGTGACAGCTTCAAAGCCGGCACCAATTTCCACCCCTTTAACGGCATTAATGCTCATCATGGCATGGGCAATTTCGGCATCAAGTCGATCAAAAATAGGTTCACCTAAACCAGGAGGTACATTAGTCGCAATCACATTGACTCGAGCACCGATAGAATCGCCTTTTAAGGATTTCATATAGTCGGCTAGCAGATCTTCTTTATCGGCATCTGGGCAGAAAAAAGCACTCTTTTCTAATTGTTCCCAGTCAAGCTTCTCTATGATGACTGGGCCTAGTTGTGCCAAGTAACCAGTGATTTTGATGTCAAATTTTTCAGCTAAGTATTTTTTAGCAATACCACCTGCTGCAACACGCATCGCCGTTTCACGAGCGGAAGAACGACCACCACCACGGTAATCACGGAAGCCATATTTTTGATGATAGGTGTAATCAGCATGTGCAGGTCGGAACTGATGCATGATATTGCCATAGTCTTTTGAGCGTTGATCGGTATTTTCGATCACCATCGCAATGGGGGTACCCGTTGTTTTACCTTCAAATACACCAGAAAGAATTTTGACTTGGTCTAATTCCTGACGCTGTGTGACATAGCGTGTTTTACCGGGACGACGACGATCAAGATCACCTTGCAAATCTGCTTCACTTAACTCTATTCCTGGGGGGCAACCATCAACAATACAGCCAATAGCTGGGCCATGACTTTCACCAAAACTAGTGACTGTGAATAATTTTCCGAAGCTGTTGCCTGACATAATGAAGTCTCAATAAATTTTTAAACGATGAATAGGGTCGCAAAACCTAGGAATGCCATAAATCCTACGACATCGGTCACGGTGGTAAGTAATACGCCGCCGGATAAAGCTGGATCAATACCAAAGCGTTTTAGAGCCACAGGAATAGTGACGCCAGCAAGTGCTGCAGCGATAAGATTAATGATGATTGCAGCGCCAATTAATAAGCCTAACTCAATGCTACTGAACCAGAAACTGGTCACAATTGCGATGGCTAGCGCCCAAATAAGTCCATTACTGGCACCGACGGCAATCTCTTTTCGTAGCAGCCAACGTTGGTTTTTTTCATTTAACTGACCCAATGCCATCGAGCGAATAACTAGGGTTAATGTTTGGCTACCGGCAACACCTCCCATACTGGCTACAATAGGCATGAGAATAGCTAAAGCGACTTGTTTTTCTAATGTGGTTTCAAATAAACCAATTACCCAGGCGGCTAAAAAGGCGGTGAGTAAGTTAACACCTAGCCATAAAGAACGGCGGTGAATACTTTTGCCAACGGGGGCAAAGGTATCTTCATCTTCACTCAAACCTGCCATACTTAACATGGTATGTTCAGCATCATCACGGATAACGTCAACAACGTCATCGATGGTGATCCGACCTAATAGGTGATTATCTTTATCAACAACAGGCGCCGAAATAAGATCGTGTTTTTCAAAACGAAGAGCAACATCACTGGCATCAGTATTGGCATGAATGGCATTAATTTGATGTGACATGACTTCGCTCACCGTCAGTGAGCGGCTACGACTTACTACCTGAGTAAGAGCCAGCGAACCAAGATAGTGATCTTTATGATCAACAACATAAAGGCTATCTGTATTTTCCGGTAAGGTATCAAGCAAGCGTAAATAGCGTAAAACCACTTCAAGTGTGATATCTGAGCGAACGGTAACCACGTCGGTATTCATCAGACCACCGGCAGTATCTTCATCATAGGCCAAAACAGCTTCAACACGACGTCGGTGCTGGCTATCCATGACGTGAAGTACTTCATGTGTCACATGTTCGGGTAGGTTTTGTAGGATATCTGCCACATCATCAGGGGCTAGATCTTCTGTCGCGCTGACTAAGTCGGCGGTATCCATATTCAGCAACAAATCAGTTTGAACATCTTCACCTAGATAGGATAAAACTTCACCTCGAAGCTCTGGATTGATGATTGGCCAACAGACTTTTCGTTCTAAGGGTGGAAGTGATTCTAGTAGGTGTGCAATTTCTGCAGGATGTAAGCTCGCTAATAAACGACGCATACGCAGAAATCGCCCGCTTTCTAACGCTTCTGCAAGCGTATTGATTGGGTGATTTATTGTATTTAGTTGATTTAGCTCAGGCATACCTCATCCAAAAGGTGATGATGTGTTGGTTTGCCGAGTATTTTAGCCTGCTTGCGGTGCTTATCCTAGTGCGTAGGATGATTTATTTGATCTAATAGGACTTCAGCATCAAATGGATCCGACATATTTAAGATCTGTAGGGCATTAGCAGGCACCTGCCTTAGGTCTGTTTCATTTATGATCTGTTTAATTTCTAATAAAGCATTTGGGTGCATACTGAAATTTTCTAAGCCCATAGCAAGTAGCAGGCGAGTATAGCGCGGATCCCCGGCCATTTCTCCACACATCGACACCGGAATATTATGTTTTTTGCCGGCATTTAATGTCATTTGGATTAGACTTAATACCGCAGGGTGTAAAGGGTCATATAGATAGTTAACATGATCATCAATTCGGTCAATGGCAAGTGTATATTGAATTAAATCATTAGTACCAATGGATAAAAAATCGACTTGTTTGGCAAACATTTCAGCGCAAATAGCGCTGGCAGGAATTTCAATCATGGCGCCCGTTTCGATATGACGATCGTATTCGAGACCTTCCTTATCAAGCTCAAACTTACAGCGTTGTAATAAGTGTTGAGCTTGCAGCAATTCCTGTGTATTGGAGACCATCGGGAACATGATCTTTATTCTGCCATAGGCTGATGCACGAAGTATGGCGCGCAACTGGGTGCGAAACATATTGGGTTGTTTTAGGCATAAACGTATGGCTCGTAAACCCAAAGCAGGATTTGTTGCTGTTTGATTGAGATTGCGCCCACCATCGACTGTTTTATCCGCGCCTAAGTCAAAGGTACGAATAGTAACCGCTTGATTATTCATGCCTTCGACAACTTGGCGATAGGCGGTTAGTTGTTCTTCTTCTTCTGGCGGCGCACTTCGATTCATATAGAGAAATTCAGTACGATATAAACCAATGCCTTGGGCTCCGGAATTGCTAATGGTGGTAATATCTTCTGGGGAATCAGCATTAGCGTGTAAGAAAATAGCTTTGCCATCACGTGTTTGTGTGGGTAGCGATTTGTACCGGCTCAGTGAGGCAATATGCTGTTTAAAGTCAGTCAGCCGTTGCTGATATTCAGCATAGGTACTGGCATCTGCTCCAGCGATTAATGTACCTGTTTCACCATCAACGATAAGCGGTTCATTATCCTGAATGTAGCGGCGAAGGGAGCTGATTCCCACAATCGCAGGAATACCGAGGCTTCGGGCTAAAATCGTGGTATGTGAGGTTGCACCACCATGTTCGGTGACAAAAGCTGCAATACCTTGGTGTTGCATTAACATGGTGTCGGCTGGGGTGAGATCCTCAGCAATAATAATGGCGCCCTTTAGGCGACCATCTATGTTGACATCGATATTTTCTTCATCAGCTAATAGACGATGGATACGATTTACCACATGATCAACATCATTACGCCGCGTGCGAAGATAAGGATCATCCATCTCATCAAATACATTAATAAGAGCATCTCGTTGTAATTGTAATGCCCATTCGGCATTACAGTGGCGATTGCGAATCATCTCAACGGGGATCTTAGTTAAAGATGAATCTTTTAGCATCAGAATGTGAGTATCGATAAAAGAAGCGACATCCGCTGGTGCATTAGCTGGAATATTATCGCGGATCGATTTTAGCTGTAGATTGGCTTGTTCTGTGGCATGTTGTAGACGAGCGACTTCTTGTGCAACCTCATTTTCAGCCACAATGTATTCACGAACATCAGGCTGGTTATGAAACAGAATATGAGCATTACCGATGGCAATACCTCTTGATACTCCTAATCCTTGTAGCTCGAGACTCATTCTCCTTCTCCAAAGTAGTCATTGATCAGCTGTTCAATGGCTTCTAAAGCTTGTTTTGCATCATCGCCATTGGCGGTGACGATTATTTCAGTCCCCTTGGCAGCGGCTAACATCATCATGCCCATAATACTTTTACCGTTGACAGTGCGGTCATTACGAGTCACTGATACCTCAGATTCAAATTGTGAGGCTGTGGTGACAAATTTGGCTGATGCACGTGCATGTAAACCGAGTTTATTAATTATAAGAAATGTTTTTTCAATCATGTTTCGCAGCCTGTTTTATGGCAGCGAGCAATACCTTCTTGACCACCGCTGAGTGCTTTTTGTTCAAGCTCATTAAGACTAAGGTTAGGGTAATTTAGTACTCGGATTAGCATAGGTAAATTGAGCCCGGAAATCACCCGGATATCATCACGTTCAGAAACGGTGCAGGCGATATTACTTGGCGTTGAACCAAACATATCCGTCATGATAAGAATGCCATTACCTTGATCTAACCCTTGCAACTCTTCATTAAGTTGGCGGCGAATATGATCGGTATTGTCATGAATGCCTATTGAGATAACTTTAGTTGGCAGCGGGGAACATGACAGCATTTGTCGCGCGGTATTAATGAGTTCCATGCCAATTTGATTATGTGAGACGAGTAATATGCCGACAGTCATGAAAGTTCTCTATGGTTAATACTGGATATGAGTGTTTTTTGACGTTGCTTTAAGTCATGTTCAGCGGTGTTTTTCTGGGCCTGCATTTTGAGCCAGCACTGAATACGATGGCTAAGTGAAGCAGGGTTATCAGTCGATACTGTTAATAAGGGGAATGTGCGTGATTGTACGATATACACTTTTTCTTCTACAGTCAGTGCACTATTGGGCGTGAACGAGGACTGTAGCGCAACCACGACATTAAGCGAGCACTGTTTTTGCCATGACGCTTTGCCAAAGACCGCTGGTATTGAAATAAGCCCGAGTTCGCGTGTATGTAATAAGCCTTCTAATAGTGGCGGACAGTGACCAATAACGGTGTTTGAATGTTGAGAAAACTCAACCACATCATCAGCAATAAGCGAATGACCTTGAGATATTAATTCTAATGCGAGACTACTTTTACCTATTCCCGCAGGACCAATAATGAGCACGCCCGTATCGGCAATACGCATTAGAACGCCATGATGACTTTCTAATTGCGTATTATCGACCATCGTATTTTAGGCATCGTCAATGGTGAGCAATAACTCAAATATTTGTTCAGCATCTTGAGCTTGACGAATTTTTCCTTGTGAAAATAAGGCATATGCTAAATAGGACAAACTATTTACAAGTGGAGCTTTATACTTCTGGGTTCTCGCAAGGTTTATGCTCAAATTAGCCTGTTCAATCCCTTTATCAAAAACTCCTTGTTCATTATATAGGTATGCTAAATCTGTATGAGTTACAGCTACCATATACCGGTCATTAGCATCATACCAATACTGTAAAGATTCCAAGAACATAGACTCAGATAATTGATATTGCTCTGTTCTATGGTACATAAGAGCCAGTGAACTTTTGGTCAAATTTAATACTTCTAAATTGTCTAAAGTAGCTTCATTCTTTAATATTCCTTTAAATCGAACAATTGAGTTGTCTAGATCTCCTATCGTTGCGTAACTATCTCCAATATTATATTGAATTGACAGTACATCCTTTTCTTTACCGTACTGTTTGTACAATGATTCTGCTAATAAAAAATTCTCAAGTGCATTTGAATGTTCATTCTTTCGAATATGACTATAGCCTAGTCTTTCCAATATATGTGCTTGCTTCATGGGGGAGTTTATTGCTTGAAAATAGGATAATGCTATCCTTCCGGCAATAACAGCCTCCTGATAATTTTCAGCATTGTATTGCAAAATGCTCAATTCATAATATAAGTCGGCTTGTTTATGTTTTAGATTGTTTTTCTGCGCTAAGAGGAGTGCTTTTTTAGTATATTCAACTGCCTTTTTATGTTCTCGTAAATCAGAATGACTACTTCCTAAAAGCAAAAGTATTGAAATTTTTTGTTTTGGAGAAATATCCTCAATATTTTCTAACTGACGGAGTTCTTTTAGTGCAGGACCTTTGTCATTAAGCTTCTCAATTTCAGCAAGTCTTTGATCTATTTTTACATCTTGAGCTTGGGAATAAGTGGATAAAAAAAGACAAGTAAATACAACGATTGCTATTGAGAAAAAACGAGGGTATTTATGAATTGGGGTGTTCAGCATATAACGTTTATTTTTTAAATTAAGTTATACCACTTTGATATGAACATAACAACAATCGTCCCCCAGCATCCATAGTAGGATTTGTGTTAATAAATGACGTTTGCTTTTAATAGTCTAATTCTCCCTGTGCTTTACTTTTCTGATATGATTTTTATATCAAGTGAGTCACGTACCAAGGCAGTCTAGAAGTAGTTGTAGTCCGTTATAAATAAGTTCAGACTTACCTTGCTGTAATATTTTATGTATCTCTACATAAAAATCTCATTATTTGTGACGTAACCTCAATAAATTCCCATGGAACTTGTCGCAGTTCTCCACTATCAATTATGAGATTTATTCTTCTATCCCTTTAAAATCGATATATATAAATCTCATTATTTTCTGCGATCAACATGTATGTAGATTGCTGAAAATAATGGGATCTGCGACAGGAAATGGGATTTTTGTGACGGGACATTGTGCATAGACATGACTAATGAGATTGAGATGTTTTATGCAACATTCACTATTGCCTACATTAGGTGGTTGGCACATAAAGCAGATTTGGCTTAGATTTTGTATCGATAATGCCCCATTAAGAGGCTAACAATTATTTGCTAAAATGTGGAGCGAAACCGAGCAAACTGTTTTTAGTCCCGCTTGATTGGCTTATAGGCAACTAACTCGATGTCATTATGCTTACATTTAGATCGTTAATAAATTGTTCAAGAATTTTATCTATAGAGCTTTTAGTAGACTTTAAAGTGGCGTTTTTCATACCAAATGGACCCGCACCCCACATTTGACCTCCTTGAGACTGACCTTCCGAGCTATACGTTTTGTTAAGAACTTCATTGTCACCATCTAGAACCTTTATATTCATAGTTTTGTAAGCACGATAATGCTTGTATTCAAATTTTTCTAATTCAAATACCACTTGATTTCCAGTAACTACCTCTGTGCTTACGCTATGTTCAAGCTTTCCAAATGAAGACTGGACATAATCTGATTTTATTGTTTTGTCTAAAATTTTACCAAATTCAACAATCCATACGTGTGCATAACCAACTGTTGCTGCACGAAATTGATAGTTATGATTTTCTGTTTTTGTTGCTATGGAATATTTGGCTTCTAGGTCAGATTTCGGCAGGTTAGTTTCTGAACCATATTTAACCAAGTGCTGGTCATAATCTTTAGCTACAGGATGGTTAATTGAACAACCAGTTGTTAGAACAACTAAAAGAAGTAATGTAGTTGTAAGTATTTTATTCATTTTGATCTTGATCTCCATGGGTAATTATTGGTTTTTGCCTTACGCCCAAATAAAAGGCTAAGTAATGGTTGGTTAAAATTGTGTAGCGAAGCGAAACGTAGTCAACTGTTACGTGTTCTTGTTGATTTTTTTGTTAGTTTACATTGCCCCCAATTTAACTTTTATATAAAGGATTATAAAAACAATAATAATGCAAACGTACGCTAATGATTTAACTATATTTATTGAAAGAAGTAATTGCCACATTTTAGTGTGAAAACCGTGGATACTTCTAGCTTTAGTTGAAAGTAGTTCGATTGAAGACGGAATTAATAAAATTGCGGAAATCACTATGCACGGGATGAAAGATATCACTAGGACAAAGAAAGCTCCTGCACCCGCAGAATATGAGGTTTCAGAATCAACACCACCTAATACCCACGCACCTAATAAAAAGGCAATTAAAGCGAATAATAACCCCAGAACCTGCGTAAATCTCATAACTATCCATGTCAACTAACACCCTATTAAGGAGCAAACGATTTCGTATTTATATCACATAATTTCAACAATTTGGAAACGATAAATATTTAATTTTTATCACAACTTGGATATTACTGAGACTTCTCACTAATAATTAGCGCTGACTTTAGAGATCAAGTTTATTATATTCGCAGAAAAAACTATGCTCCGAGTAAATTAGTGAGAGAGTCCACTTAATAAAAAAGATCAATGTATGTTTTCATTTATAAAAGCAGTTAGTTTAGAGAAGTAGTTTTGTCGTTGAGCGGGTTTTCCAAAACTATGTGTACCTTCATCATCTACATACCATTGATAACTTTTTCCGAATTTGTCTAGCATCAACTTCAATCGGAATGCATGCTCAATATCTACAATTTCATCTTTTTTGCCATGAGCAATAAACACTGGGGTGGTCAAAGAGTTAGCCAAATAGACTGGAGATATGTCTTTTAATTCCTGACTTTCCATTTCGATGACACCGACATGCTCTCTTATCCATTTATGTTGAGCTTTTCTTAATCTTGGGTGTTGAAAGTATAAATTAACATCAGTAACTCCTGCCCAATTGGCTGCACATTTATATAGTTCAGGATACTTCAGTGTTAACATAAGAGCCGCATAACCGCCATAACTCATACCAAAAGAACAAACCCGGTGTTCATCAATTTCGGGGTGCGCTAATACCGACAGTGTTGCCTGATAAATATCTTCAAGCATTAGTTCCCCCCATTGGTTTTTGCCCGCTGATTTTAACTTCGTGCTATAACCACTAGACCCCCTAAAATTCACTTGTAAAACAGCAAAATCATTGGCAACTAAATACTGTACTATAGGATTATAATAACGATTGTCATGCACACCGACAGGACCACCATGTGGCATGACAATTAATGGATGCGTTTTAACTTCGTTTGAAGGTATTGATAGCAAATACGGTATTTCGAGTCCTTTAACTTTAACTATTGATTCAATTAATTTACTGGGTAATTTATTAGACAAAGAAGGGAATCGTTCTCCGATAATTTGTTTTTCAGACTGATGATTTGATTGCAACATGAATTGCCCAGGGTTGTTATGGCTTTCCATATATACGATAGCTTTATCCCTTGCAAGGCTCTCGCTAACTCTCGACATCAAAATAGTATTTTTAGATCTTTGTTGGACTGTTTGTAATTGTTCGTCATTTATGAAAACATTCTCAATTAAACCGTTCTTTATGACTTTTACACTTATAAGTTTGTGTGTATCTGGGGATAAAACTAAGTCAATGATTTTAAAAGAATCAGCTTCATATATCACTTCTTCATTACCTGTGTCGTAATTAACAAGATAAACGGTACGGTGTTCTTCTTCGCTAGAGTCCAGACAATAAAAACTGTTGGGTTGACCTGCCATTTCAATAGGAATAAGGTTTTTCACCTGAGTCTTACTACCACTTTCCTCATGTTCATCATTATTTTTAGGCCAACTTTTCAAAACTTTAACGTCTTTTTTATTGTCAAATTTTGACAAGGTTAGGTTTTGCTTTTCATTAAAATGCAAAACAGCTTGAGGATTACCCTCTTGATCAATAAACCAACGCGTTGCATAACCATAAATATCGGAAACTTCATTAGATGCTTTAAACTGTCCGCCATCAATTTTACTCAATTTATTGAGCTTCTTTCCCTCAATCGCCAGTTTATTAACGTTAATTTTATATATTTTGGAGTAAATACTACTTTTTGCATATAAGAATGTTCCCGCTTCTTCTTGCAATGGATGCACAAGCCAGCCTTTGGTTTTTACGCTATATACTTTTGCTTTTTCATTTAGATAAGGCATTTTGATCACCAACAACCGTTGAGATTTTTTGGTGTTTAATAAATCCTCGATACCTTTTTTTACTTCTATTAGTTGTGCTGCAATATGCTGATCATCAATCCAAACAAGCTGACTTATAGTCGCTTTTCCCTTAAAGAATCCATCTAAGTTTAGCAGTAACGATTCGGCCAAAGTCTCTGTGTTAATTAAGGTGACTTTTTTCTTGTGTTTTTGATAACGGATAGTCGCAATATATTGCCCGTTTGGGCTGATTTTCGCCATGGTCATATCTGGCATACTAAAAAATTCTAAATTTTCTTTGGTGTTTTCAGCATGGCCAATAGATATAAACGTTATACATAGACAGGTAATTATTAGAATTTTTTTTAATATTTTTTTCATTTTATTTACCAAGCTCCATGAAAAAATCATCGCGATAACCCGATTTGGTTTTTAAAGGAAAACTTTGCGGCATTAATGCTATTTCTTTAATAATTTGCTCGTGATAAGTTGCAACGCGATTAAAAAGATTCACGTCAATAACATTTACGCCGCGCTCTTTTGCAATATTTATTTCGCCAATAAAATTGATACTATTTTCTTCTACTCCAAAGCGCCACTTTGCTTCCTTATTTGTTGGTAGCCAATATGGTAGATCATAAAATGGCGCGTTAATGCGAGTAATCTGATAAATACCAGCAAACAATGGAATGAAGTAAAAGCCTTTGGTCACATTTTTTAAATCTAAGAAATAATCTTTTGTAAAAGATATACGCTCATCTGGAAGTATAAAGTCTGTTTTTTTCGTGCTGATTTTTGAAAATTGAATCGAAGGAGCTATACCGTCCACATTGACGTAGAACATTAGATAGCCTTGCTTTTTCTTCAACTCAGGCACGTCTTTGGCATGATTTAATACTTTAATCACATCTTTACTTTTTGCATAAGCATTCGATAAAAAGCAAGATACAACAATTAATACTAGAAATTGTTTAAAATTCATTTATTACACTAACCACAACTTGAATATACGTTTAGTGTAAGGATATTTATATCTGCATGCAAAGATATGTTAACTTGGTACTAACAAGTTGTTAGAATGCCGGTTGAAATTTGATCTTCTATTGTTACAGTATTCGAATGATATACAAATACAATAGATTTTTATCACCATCAAACGGAGCTTTTTGATGAACCTAGTTAACTATAATACTTTTAAAAGATGTATCTATTTGGTCATACTATTTACTTTAGCTGGCTGTGCTGGCGGTGTAAATATGTTACCAACTCTCTCTGAAAAAACAGCACCAACAAAAAATCAGGGCGTCGTAGTTGTGCGTGTCATTAATGCCAGTTCTTACCCTTTACCATTTAATCAAGTAACAATTACACCAAAAAACCTAAATGAATCTAAAAAAATCAAACCAAGTCGTTTACAGGCTTTGCCGGTTGCTACAACAAATAGCACTGTTTTTTCCGCTTCGGTAGTCAGTGGGAGTTACTCTCTTGATAGCATTCGTGCGTTTCATATACGTGGTGATTATATGTATTCTCGTTGGATTGGTGCTGACGCTCAATTTGGCACGTTTAACGTTGAACCAGGAAAAATTGCCGATTTAGGTACTATTATTTATTACCCTAAACCCCAAAAAGATAAGTATTTAAATACCACTTTACGTAAACCTTCATCGCAATCCTCTGACATTTTAGGCGATTACTTCCCCTTTTATTCTTTTAATCAGGAGCAAGTAACCACTTGGTCTGAAGATGAATATCAAGAAGATCGCGATGCCCTCTATGCATCAATAGCACAAAACCCTGTGACATTTAATACTGATTACTTAGCCCCTGATAATTCAATATATTTTGTTGGGAAATTAGGCGTTATTTTGAAGCGAACAGCTAACAAAGAGTGGGAACTAGATGCCGTCGATACAGATCTAGACTTGTCGAGCATTTCACAAAATAACCAAGGTGATTTGATCATAGGCGGTGATGAAGGTGCTGTATTTTTTAAGCAAAATAATGGTGAATGGCAAAACATATCAACGGCAAGATCACATCATGTTGAAGAAGTGTATTTCAATGACGTCGGTGATATAGAGCTAATAACGCGTGAAGAAACTAAGCTTCATGTCTTGACGAAAAGCTTACGAGAACTTAATTCATCATGGATAACTTTAGCAACTTACGATTCAGTAGCCGGTTGGAAAGATGGTAGTGGTAACATACAAACTATTTCTCAAGTAAAAAAAACAGTATCAAAGAAAAGCAAAGCAAAGCGTATTGTTTCTGCTGTTATCAATAAAGTAGACAATATTAGAACAATTACGGTTACCCAACAATCGATGCGAGAAAATTTTGCGTTTGGCACAGGTGCCAGCACAACTTATGTCTTTGCGCCTGACACATGGGTGGTATCAAAATATGAGAAAGACACTGGTGTCTCGAGCATATTCGACGCAGGGGTAGTTAAGCTAGGTGTTGAGTATGCGGGCTATTGGTCTTTAAGTGGCAAATCAACGTACTATAAAAAAGATTTGGACACTAGAACATGGGAAAAAATATCTACAAGAATTAAAAGTTGCCAAACAAATTACGAATTATCTGGTAACTTTTGCCTATCTACAAATAGCAAAGCTAAAGTGAAAGCAAAAAAGGAAAGTTTCAACTTTACTTCTGTTCCTTGGTTTAGTTCAAATACAGATGCCACAGCCATTGTATCTTTCTCAGACTATAATTTTTGGAGCGGAAAGCGTAGTAATGAAATAAAAATCGTTAAAACCAACGATGCCGGAAAAACATGGCGAATAACGGATTTAGAGCTTCCAAGTGAGTTTTGTACAAGGCTTATCAGTAAAGTAAAAGATAGTTTGTTACTTTCTTGTAATGGGACTAGCAGTGATTTTTATGAGTCATCAGATTTTGGAAAATCATGGCAACATGTTAGAGAACATGAGAGCTTCTAATATGTATTAGTGCAGACTAAATTACAAATAGGAAATAGATTGGTATACAGTACCAATCTATTTCCTTTAGCTGAAACGATACGACTTCTAAACAATGAAGTATTCTCATTTATATCGAGAATTGACGGGAATTGACGAGAAAAATAATTATGATGTACCGTGTTAAGTTTTTGGTTTAGGCAGGCCCTAATTCTCTATTATCAATTGAGATTTTGTGCCGTCTTACGCCCATTAATAGGCAACTGTTATAGTCCTTTTGAATGGCTTATGTTTAAAATTGATAACCAATCTGTAACATCCCGCCAATTTCTAAACCATCATTTTCATTTGCGCCTACAAGAGTGAAACCAATATTTCCTCCTGATTTATTTATACCCCTAAAAAAATAGCTATAACCTATGCCTGCCCCATAAAGTGCTTTCTCGTCAAAGTTATCTCTTTCACTGCCTACTATTCCAAGATAGAAGTTTGCAGCATGTTTATTAGATTGATAATCAAATAATTCTGTAGTCATATAGCCTAAACCAAAACCACAAGTTGAGCCGTTCATTGATGAGTATGACATGCAACCTGATGAAATATATTTAAAATCAGTAGAGGATTGTATCCCTACATTTAAACCAATCCCAGCATATAAACTTCCCAAACCGATACCAGCAGTAAATTTATTTTCTGCTAAAGCAGACGCATTAAAAAGTAGAATAGATAGGGAGAATATAACTAGTTTATTTGTTTTCAAGAAAGTGTTCCTTACTTTATTATTTAAAAGGTAATACCCGAAAAAGAGGCGAATGAGAGTAGGTTAAAATAATATTATTGGTCTGGTTTGCATGTATTTAACCGTTTTCATTAAAATGATTAAATAAATCAACAATTATAGATAAGATATCACCCGCAACATCTCGATTTTCCCTTGCTGCTTTATACTCTTCTCTTGCAACTGTTGGTTGACCAATAGACTCATAATAACTTCCTGTTTTAGAATGCATGTAAGCTCTTTTTTCCAAACTTGAACTTGAAGCACAACCAGTAATTATTACGAATATAGCCAATAGAACCACTTTTAGTTTATTCACTTCCATCCCTCATCCCGCTACTTCTAATCACATACATAACAGCCTATTAATAGGCTTTAAACTGTTGGCTAAAATGTGACGTAGAAATCAGACAACTTATTTTATAATGTCACATGTTCTATTGTAGCTTGCGTCAATATATTAGAATGTCTATATTATGTTTTTGATTTGTAAAGAATTGTAAGAAACATAACTCATTAGTAACTTGTTAGAGGTTTACCATAACTCTTTGATTAAAGATAATTTCCCATCCGTAAAACCAAATACGGCTAAGTATCTGTCAGTTTTTTCCCAATCACCATTGTCTTGAATAAGTCCATGTGAATATTCAATAGCTAAATGATTCTTGCCTGCTATAGAGTTTAGAATTCGAATTTGATTTTTATCAGTATTTTGGTATCTACCCAACTTAATGTTTCGTAGAAATGCCTTACGCCAAATGTCTTTAGTAAAATTTGCCTCGTATTGAACGTGCACATATTTAACATCAGCATGTGTAGATGCAAGTAGAGCATCTACATCTGATGAGGTTGAACCTTTTTTAGCCACTTTATCTAGCGCAGAAAAGTAAGCATTTACCTGCTCTAATTGGCAATATTCATCGCAATCTTTGGCCATTGTTGAATTAGATAGAATGAACGATAATCCCGTTAAAACTATTGAAGCAAAAAGTGTTTTCATTATTTAGCCCTTACTCGAGGTTATAGATAGTTCATTCTTCGTTTGTGATTCAAGTCTAAGCGTTTCGATAATCTGAGCATCCACCCAGTAAATCCCACCATTTACTTCGTTTAAATATCTGTTAAAGAAAAGGTATTTTCCATCTGGTGATACATGAGCGCCATTCTCTTTGGCATCAGTGTTTATCTTATCTCCTAAGTTGATCGCAACACCCCAAGAGTCATCCTGTTGTCTGAAGCTGATATACAGGTCAGATTTTCCATAACCGTTGTTTCTTTCACTATCCCAGATTAAATATGAATCATCAGTCGCTATAAAAGGGTGGGCTGTCCATTTGCCAGTATTAATTTCTTTGCCAAGAAGCTTCGGGGCTTGGCGTTTTCCATCCTTAATCGTTGACATACGAATGACATCGCCGCTTTTGGCATCGTCAAACACATAAGTACCCTTGGCGGACGCTGATAGACGCATAATGTACCAGTCCTCTCTATCAAACATGGGGCCAAGGCTTTTAACTTCTGACCACCCGCTCTTGGTGCGCTTCATATAATTTTTGCCCAAATGCATTGTTTTACCATCTGGATTAATAATGGGACGGCCAACTCTGGGCCCAACAATTGACTCAAGCCATCGGTTTTTTTCGAATTTAAAGACAACTAACGACCATTTTCTATCTTTTTTAAACCTTCTAGTGAAGTAGAATTCTTTCATATCAGGAGTGAAGAAACCGCTACCATCTCGATATTCTTTCGATGGCGTGCTTGGTGTAAAGGCTTTAGGTGTTGACCCCGGTGGTTTTTGCCCAACATAAGAGCCTTCAAGGACAGAAGGATTATCATGTCCGTAGCTGTTGCAACTCATAGCTAATATAGAAAACAGTAGAGCCGTGAAGAAGTAAATGGATTTCATCATTTAACCCTTACTCGAGGTTATAGATAGTTCATTCTTCGTCTGTGGTTCAAGCCTAAGCGTTTCGATAATTTGTGCATCCACCCAATATATATCTATGTTTCCTTTTTCCATTGTTCTGTTGAAAAGTATGTACTTTCCGTCAGGGGTAACACTTGCGTAAAAATCTTCTTTATCTGAATTAATCTTATCGCCCATATTAGTCGCAGGCCCCCATGAATAATCCTTTTGTCGATAACTAATATAAAGATCAGTTCCACCATAGCCGCCTTCCCGCTCGCTATCCCATATTAGGTAACTCTCGTCAGGTGCGATAAAAGGGTGCGCAGTCCATTTGCCCGTATTTATATCTTTGTTGAGAAACTCCGGTGCTTGACGTTTGCCATTTTTAAATATTGAAATGCGCATTTTACTACTTATATAATCATCAAAAACATAACTATCTTTGGTAGATGAAGACAAACGCATAATGCCGAAGTCTTTGCGGTCAAACATCGGTCCAAGGCTTTTGGATTCTGACCAATTATCGCCGATGCGGTCTTTATATTTTTTGGCCATGTGCATGCGTTTACCGTCAGGAGAAAATACTATTTCACCTGTCCTAGGGAATTCAATATACTTCTTCCAGACATTGTTTTGCTGACGAAAACCTATCACTCTTGGTTTGAAGCCACTAGCGTCGGTGGCGCGATCTAAAGCAAAATAAAATTCTTTCATGCTCGGCGAAAATACTCCGTCAAGCTCCCAGCCATCTTTGGATATGATACCTGGAGCAAATGGTTCAGCCACCATTCCGGGTATTTTTTGCCCCATATAGGGTCCCTTAAGAACTGGAAATTCATCTTGACCATTTTTTTTATAACTATAACTCTTGCTACTTATCATCAGAGCAACCGCTAATATAAATGTTGAACGCAAAGTTGATTTCATATTTTATTCCTTATTCGATATTAATTTTTAATTTACTTTTACGTCAACGACTTACTGTTTAGGTCTGAGTGTTTCGATAATCTGTGCATCTATCCAGTACATCCCAGCATTTTCATCATTACTGTATCTGTTAAAGAAAAGATATTTTCCGTCAGGCGTTACTGTTGCACCACTTTCCGAAACACCTGTGTTTATTGTATCTCCCAAATTAATAGCTGCACCCCATGAACCGTCTTTCTGTCGATAACTAATATACAGATCAGCCTTACCATACCCACCTTCATCTTGCTCATCCCAGATCAAATAGGATTCATCTGGCGCGATGAATGGGTGCGCATTCCAGTCACCAAAATCAATGTTCACTGCTTTGGGTTTTTCATGTTTGCCATCTATTAATCGTGAATAGCGAATAGAACCTGATTCACTTGCTTCATCAAAATAGTAAGTTCCGTTAGCGGAAGACATAAGGCGCATAATACGAAAGTCTTTGAAAAAAGGCCCTAGGCTTTTTTGTTCTGACCATCCTGATTCAGTGCGTACCTTATAATGTTTACCCAAATGCATAACCTTACCATCTGGAGTAACAATAGGTCGACCCACTCTGGGTTCGACAAATGATTCGCGCCATTGATTGTTTTCTAACTTAAAAGTCATTAAAGACCACTTTCCATCTTTATTGTTTCTTCTAGTAAAATAAAACTCTTTCATATCAGGAGTGAAGAATCCGCTATGATCACGGCGTTCTGTTGATAGGCCACTGGGTGCAAATGCTTTAGGAGTAGACCCTGGCGGATTTTGCCCGACATAAGGACCTTCAAGGACAGAAGATTTATCATGTCCATAGCTTTTACTGCTCATTACTAGAATAGAAAGTAGCAGGGTAATAAAAGTAAAAATACTTATAGTTTTCATAATTTGTTCTCTTCTTTTTGTATATTTGATAACCATTTAACACTACGCACGCCGAGCATAGGAAATGAGTCACTATGGCCAGAAGATTCGATCACGACATGCTTTATTGATGATATTCCTTCATATTTTTTATTTTTTAGCTTAGCAACGAAATCTTCGATATGAGTGCTTAACTCCTTTTCTAATTCGCCGTATGAAATAAACAGGTTGATCGCTGACGCTTTACTTTTTAATGCTGCATTTTCCAAAGAAAAAAGTAAGGGGATATCTCGCCAAAGCGATGGGCTGCCGAGTATGTAGTTTTTAAACGTATCCGGTTGTGCCATTAGTATATAAGCGCCAAATCTTCCCCCTGAGGAAAAACCAAAATAAGTGCGATTCTTAGGATCAGTGCGATATTTTTTTTCTATCGTCTTAATTACATCGTTACGAATAAAAGTCAGATGATTACTGGCCTGCCCAAGCTGATATTTAGCCTGAACTTCTGGATTGCTTGATTTACTCATTGAGTAATCTCTATTTCGACTTACGTGCTCTCCTTTTTCTTTCATTAGCGTTTCATTGATGTCTTTCTGCCATGAAATGCCAACTAAAATAGCGTCTTCCATCATGAATTCAGTTGAACCGGATAATAATTCGATTTGCCAGATTGCATCAGTAATATAGATAACAGGATAAATCTTATCTTTGTTCTTTGAATATCCCTCAGGTAACTTAATATACAACTCATACTGTCTATCGGCTTGAGTATCTTTGATCGGGAGAACTTGTATTTTAGGTATTGTAAAGTCTCTTGTGTCTTCGGCCTTGACTGATAATAAAGGCAGTAAAGATAGGTAAACTAAAACTAAAATTTTTTTCATACGCATTGTAAAACCTACTGGTAAATAGCTAAGCCCTCTATAAGGCTCTTCTTGAAAATCAGGAAGGTGTTGAATGTATATGAATAAAACCAAAAATACCTGACGTGGCGCTGATTTTTGTCTGACTTCATTCTGACAATGAGCTTTTTATATAATTATCAGTATGTTACAATGTCTGCTTTAGCTTTCTTCAGGATTCATGCTAAGATAATTTTCTTTGTTACACTCACTTTTGAGTAATAACTTTCATTCTGGTAAGCATTTATATGGCAATACAATATTGGGTCGGTGATTTTTTTGTCGATTTATCAAGGAATCAAGTCACTCAAAAACAGCAATCGCAGACTATTGCACCTAAAGCTTTGGCTGTTTTAACTTACCTCGCTCAAAATCAGGGCAGGGCAGAGTAGTTAGTTACGACGAATTATTTGATAAAGTTTGGCCCGATACTATTGTTACGCCGAATACATTACAAAGAAGTATTGCTCAGCTAAGAAAAGTACTGGGTGAAGACAGTAAAGTGCAATCCTATATTAAGACTCACGCCAAACAAGGATATAGCCTGGAATGTGACGTTCGATGGCAAGGTAATACCGAGTCTAAAAATGATGAGCCGAACAACAGTTATGAATCGCAGGAAAACGATGTAGACAAAACTTTTTTTAATGTAAGAGATAGTGAAGAATATAGTAAAACTAATAATGAAGTCACAAGTACTACTCAATCCGCTAAGGATTCGGCTGCAAATACAGAAGCTCATTCGATAGCTAAATCAAAAAATTCCAAATCTAGTTTAAGACTAATTGTTATATTCTTTGGCATTTTGATATTGGTTTTTGTTGGGTATCAGTATCTCGCTGCCAAGCAACCTCAACAATTTTCCATTGGGGAGTTACGCGCATTAACTTCAACAGATAACAAAGAACTCGCTAGCATTTATTCGCCTGATGGTAAGTACATAGTTTTCCACCGGTATTCAGAACAATTTTGTACTAATAATATCTGGGCAAAAGATACCAAAACACAACAAGAGTACCAGCTAACAAAGAACTCAGATTCATATGGCAGCCATAGTTTTTCTAAAGAGGGCAATAATCTGGTATTTGTGAAAACTGGCGGTTGTAATGAACCTAACATAGAGAAAAAATGTTATGAACTGATGAGCTTGGATTTTAACAAGGCACTCGTGTCACCTCAATCTCCAAGGGTATTGATGGAGTGTAAAAATTCAAGAATACGAAATCCTAAATGGCTAAATAATAATAATATTACTTTATTGCAGAAGTTTTCAGATCGTTGGAAATTAATAAGTTACTCGGAAAGTGAAAATAGGAGCCAAGTATTATATGCACCTTCGGATGGCAATATAATTGACTATGATTATTCGGTAACAGACGATTTGATTGCACTCACCAGTATTCATGTTGATGGCCATTATTACATTGAAGTGCTCAAAGCCGATGGTCAGATTTTATCGAGTCATCGAATTAATTATCCGAAAGAAATAGCACAATTTAGGCTTATTGCTCCCAATTTTTCGCCTTTTAAAAATCAACTCATTTTTAGTACGGGTAAACAGCTTTTTACACTCACTTTTTACGGTCAAGTAGACAATGTCAGCTTACCTCTTGATGAATCAATGGGAACGCCTATATTCCATCCTGACGGTAATCGAATGCTGGTAATTAAAGGGCATTACGATAGTGACATCGTTTCTATGCCCTTATCGCAGGTAAAGAACACAGAAATCACTGAACCAGAAGAAGGTAAAAACAAACAGGATAAGAAATTCGCAGTTATTGATCGCTCTATACGCGGTGAAGACGAGGCTATATTGCAACCCAATGGCGAATTAATCGCCTACACTTCTAAACGTTCAGGAGAAGCACAACTTTGGATAACTGAAGGTAAGAGTTCACGACAACTCACTCACTTTCCTATAGACACCAATATATATGGAATTGACTGGGCGGCAGACGGTAAGAGTATTTTGGTTAATGCCAATAGTGAACTAACTCAAGTTTATCTGGATTCAAAGCTACAAACCTTTCCATTAGAATACTCTATGGTTCAACTTTTTCAGTGGGATAGTAAAAGTAATAGTGCTTTGTTACTTGTGCGTATTCGAGGAGTTTTGAAATTGGCAGAGCTAAACTTAGCGACCTCTGAAACTAAGATTATTAATGATAAAAATGTTAATTGGGCATTAAAAAGTGAGAGTGGTCAATTAGTCTACACTGATCATCTGGACAGATTTTGGCGACCAGGTCCCGCTGAAGATAGTCGTATTGAAGCACTTGATGGTCAAGCAAATAATAAGCTAAAATTCTTGATAAAAGACAATATCATTTATGGGTTCAATGATGATTTTCAATTGTGGTCGTATACTCTTAAAGAGGAGCGATTTGAAATCATCGGAGAGTTACCTAAAAATGTAGACGATTTAACCGACATAAATCAGGCGATGATTATGATAACAGTTCGGGTTTCAGCAAAAAAAGAAGTGGTTGAACTCATTTTAAAAGAATAAAGCAATGAATAGCTGGAATCTAAAAAGTTTAAGAAATTCTTTGCCGCAGATTAAGAAGTAGAGTCATCTAATTGAGTACCTAAAGGGTAGATCTGGATTGATTACTCTATTTCGTACGGGTAAAAATATTAAGGAGTAAGTATCATCTAATCCGCCCTTTAGTATTAAACCAGCATAATGTATTAAAGTGGTTATTCAAAGAACCAAATGATGCAACAGATACTCATCAGTTCGTAGGTTGTTAATAGCCTGGTTTCAAAAGGAAGGGTCTCCTTTTTCTCAATTTTGATTGGCAATACCAAAAAGCATGCATAATTACATTGGTTTAGAAGGTGATATTTTAAATTTTACTATTAATAGGGTTTCATAAAACCCAAGGAGTTGGTGATGCCAGCAAATAAACACAAAAGAAAAGCTTCAGCACATGTTAAGTCTAATAAAGCAAATCGGTTTCAATCATCTGGGTTAATGGCTACGCATCCCAAGATATTTGTTTTAGTGGGTTTATTCCTTGTAACTTTAGGTTTGTATCTTTTAACCTTTAAGTCGCAAGATAATGCTATGTTTGGTCTTGCGATGATCTCTCTTCTTACGGGAATTGTTACTACTCTTTATGCCAAATTTACGTTAGCTAAAAATAAATCAAAGTAATGATGTGTTCACTCATGGCAAAGCAATAAAAGACAATATGGCGAGTTTGATTAAAAGTGAAAGCTTTTATTTCACTCGCTGATTAAACTCACCATGCTTTGTTTCCATTTTTCTCTTATTCCAAAAAACACCCCACGTTTCTCTAACACTTTCATTGCATTGATTAGCCTATCTATGATTTTTTGATCTGTGTTCAAGCTGCATGCTAAATTAAAGTTTAGTGTTAATTCTTCGAACTGAAATACATTTTTATATTTTAATGCATCAGCCGAATTTTTGACCCTGTTATTGAGCAAGTCATCATTATATTGAGCTTAGTTGCTAATACCTGATTACAGAAAAATACAAAAAATATAGCTAAGCTTAAAGCCAATTCCCTCTTCACTCGAAACATAAACACTTTGTTATTTTTTTGACCGTGCTCCCAACTATAGCCTAGTTATGAAATTACGGTAAATTCTTACCTAATTGAACCTATATCATTGCTTTATCGTTTAAACAGGAGACTTTTCTATTAAAACTATTGGCTAAAGTTCGCGTAAATAATATTTTTAACTAATAAAATCAATACATGTATTTATTGTTGATTTACCCACTATTATCTACTATAAACAGTAGATAATAGTGATTGAAATTGGGAGGGAATGTGATTAAATTTATAAAAATACTTTTATGTTATTTCCCTTGTTTTTTAGTCAGCGCAAATCAGAACGTTATTATTAATGACATTCATTGGCCTCCTTATTTTATGATTAATGCCCAAAAAGAAGGCACAGGTTTGGCAAAGGAAGTCATCAATTTATGCTTGCAAGGTATTGGTTATCAAGCTAAATACCAAGAACTGCCTGTTAAACGAACCCATCATTTTATGGAAGTCGGAGAAATTGATGTCACCGTTTATTCTTATAAAAAAGAGAGAAATGAAATCCTCTATTACTCGAAAGAGGTCTTATTTAATTCAGAATATGGGTTTATGGTTAGAACAGACAGTGATATAAAAATAGATAAATTAGACGATTTATCTCCTTACGTTATGGGGCACTTAGCAGGATTAAGCTACACACCTGAACTCAAAAAAATAATTGATGATAAAGCTAATATCGGGGAAGTTGTAACCGGCTATAGTTTAAAAGCAATGTTTGCTCAATTACTTTCTGACATTCCAAGATTTGAAATAATGGCCGATTCAAAACACACATTTTACTGGGAAGCTAAAAAGTTAGGTATTTCAGATAAGATAAAAGTTTTAGATTATAGTATTAAAAACAAAGCCTACTATATTACCGTATCCAAAAATTCGAATAACATTAAAAATCCCAATGAATTTCTAGATAAAATAGATGCTTGTTTACGTGAAATAAAGCATAACGGAACGTATGAAAAAATTCTTGAACGATATGGGATCCATTAACATAAAGTTCAGGATATTTATTCATATTTTCAAACGTAAAATTACAACGATAATTACCTATAATTGTTGGCTCAACTCAAATGTACTTATTATAAAATATCTCCTTCAAAATTAAGCTTTAATTACATTCCTAATTGCATATTTGACCAATATCAACCACTTGTGAAATAGCAAAATTATATTTTCCTGTTATAATTTTAGAACGGCAAAATATTAGATAGGAAGTTATATGAAGATAATTCTATTTAAATTCAAGATTACCTTGTTACTGATACTGGTATGTTTTGAAATATCTGCTGAAAAAATTCTTGATGCAATAACAATCGATGAAGCGAAAGCACATTATTTATTAGAAATAATTAAACATATCGATCACAAATCAGAAAAATCCCTTATTGTTATTGGCCTATTAGGTAAAAACAAGCTGCTTCACGAGGCCATAAAAAATAAAATATCTGGGACTAGTGTTAGGAACAAAGTGTTAAGTGTGCAAAATATTCCTAGCCAATCAAAGAAAAAAAACTATTATTCAGTGGTATTAATAACCGACAGTAAATTAAATAATGTACCTGCTATTTTTGAGCGATTTGGAAATGTGTTAATTGTAGTCGATGGGCGCGTTAACAAAGCATCACAATTCGTTAACTTAATTAATAGAAGTGGACAAATAGAACTGGCACTCAATCGAGAAAACTTGGTTAAATATGGGTTTGAAATTTCAAATCAATTATTAGAGTTTGCAGGTACTAAAGAAGATCTTGCTGAACAGTTAAATCATAAACAAATGCGATTAAAAATCCTCATTGAAGACGCTAAGATAAAAAGTAAAATTGTAGAAGATATTAGTCAAACGTTGGTAGAGAAAAATGCGGCACTAGATCAAATCCAAATCACTTTGAAAGAAAAGAATAATTTACTCTCGCAAAACATATCTAAGCTAAGTGATAGCAAAAACCAGCTTCAGGTAATGCAATCTCAGATGAACATCGATCATCAAAAAATAGCAGATAATAAAAAGTACATTTCATATCAAAAAAATCAGTTGGAAGCAAAAACAGCTGAACTATCATTGAAGGAGCAACAATTAAAAGAATTGAATGAAAATATCGAGAGAAAAAAAGAAATACTTAAGCAGCAAAATATTGAATTATTTAAGAAAAGCGAAATAATAAATCAAAAAGTTGAAACGATTAGTGATCAAAGAACGTTATTAATTGTCGCAGCAACCGCTATCCTTATAATTTCAATCTTCGTTTATTTGGCGATAAGATTTGCGCGCATGCAAAAGCAAACAAATGATGAGTTGAATAAATTAAATGATCAATTATATGAATTAGCAACTACAGATAATATGACTAAATTATTTAATAGAAGACATTTTATCGAATCAGCACAGCGACAGATCACTCAAATGCAAAGAACAAAAATTGCTGGTGCGATATTGATGATAGATATTGATGATTTTAAAAACGTAAATGATACTTTTGGCCATGCAATGGGTGACGAAGTTATAGCAAAAGTCGCTTCTATACTTAAAATCAATTCACGGGAATATGACTTAGTAGGTCGTGTTGGCGGTGAAGAGTATGCAATGTTACTGAGCCCTTGTAATTTTGATAAAGCGAATCAAATAGCTGAACGGCTCAGAAAGAAGACAGAAGAGTTGTCGATTGCGAATATTAATAATACGATTAAAGTAACGATAAGTATTGGTTTAACGATGATCAAGAAATCAGATAAAGACATTGATAGATCAATGCATAGAGCTGATGTTTCTTTATATAAAGCCAAAAAATCAGGGAAGAACAAGGTAGTGTCTGACTAAAGGTTTGGTTATTTTATAGGGGGATACCCTAATTAACTTTAAATGTTTACTCGGTCATTCTAAGTAATGTTCAAGCACAGCAAAGAGCCATGCTTGAAGCTAAGTTTTTAACCGAAGTGATTAAAAACAATTTTATTACCATCGAAATCACGGAAATAAGCGCCATAAAAAACGTCAGGAATACGTTGTCCTGGCTTGCCATCGCAAGTTGCGCCTAAAGCTATTGCTTTATTATACATTTCGTCACATTGCTCTTTTGAACCTGGAGCAATCGCAAGCATATTACCGTTACCACAGTTTTGCGGTTCTTCGTTATAAGGAACACAAATGGCAAGCATAGG
The DNA here is from genome assembly GCA_913020705.1 of uncultured Colwellia sp. The sequence continues at coordinate 31,628 of CAJWBY010000008.1, read as the reverse complement.
TTCTTTCATGCTTTTACCAATAAATATAATGCGGTCCATTTTTATCAATGTTTTTGCGCCAATGGGTGCCAAGAGCTCGTTATAAAAGGCTTCTGATTTTTCTAAGTCGGTTACGCCGATGGTTGTATAGCTAAGCATATCTATTCCTTTTTTATGATGTTCAATGTTGTACTTGTTTTTTAGAATATTGACTACAACAGGTTAGTCAAATCATGTCAATATTCGCCTAAAAATGCCAGTTTAAAAAGTTAAAACGTAAACTAATTAGCAAGCTCTTCGTTAACTCTACTCACTAATTTTTGATACCAAAACGATGCCAATAAAATAAATACACCAACGCCCATAAATAAAATAACCTTCTGCCAAAGTAATGCATTGGCAGCATCAATCATTGCCAATTTCAGTATCCCTAATGAGATTAAACCAAAGCTATATTTAACCGTTGTTAAGCGCCTATCCTTTAAGAATAAAATTAAAGCGCCATGAACAGCCAGCGCAGGCGAAATTAGTAAATCAAGACGATAAGTTGCGAGTGAAGCAAATAAAGTGACATAACTAATGGCAGCGATAGAATGTAAAAATAAATCGGCGTTTAATTTTAACGATAAACCTAAACGCGAATATTTAAATTTATGTTCTTTTTTATATAGGGCTGTTGTTAAAAATATAAATGGAACGATAGCATAAAAAGCATTTGATGAGACAAGGAACCATACCCCAATAACTAGAACTAAATTCACAGTGGTAATGAATGTTTCATTTCTTTTTAAATGGGCAGATACATTCGTTAAATTAAAAGCTATTGCCCAATAAAACGAGGCAGTAATTACCCCATAAAATAAACTGTTCGTCTGAAAGTATGCAATATTTGGAATGGCAAAACCTAGAGATAATACACCCCAACTACAGATGAATTGATATATAGAAGATGTGTCTTTGCGATTGAATAGATAACAGATTACGTAGAAACTTGAAAAACCAATAAACGCAATAATGCTATTTATGAATGTTAGTTGTCCAATGGTAATAGCAAAAAAGACAGAAGATAAACCGGTTAATACTTTAGTTTCATTAAATAACATATAGTGTTTTACTTTACGCGCTATCAACAAAGCTAAAAGTGGTGAAAGCCATATTAACATCAGCGATTCTTCATCAAAACGACGAACAACAGACCCTAACCAACAAACAGGGATAAGTAAGTAAAAGAAAATTCTTAATGATTCAGCTATTTCTTTTATATCACTGTTTGGTTGATATTTTCGGTAAAATGCAGACCATAACCAAAGCTGTAAAAATGCTGATGCTACTGCCAATTTTGCAAATAATGGCAGCATGGTAAAGCGATAGCTATCAACCATTAATACACCTTGATGAGCATAGAATAATGGCACAGTGATCAGCATTGCGGCAAACACTTCTATTGATACTTGTTTACAATGTTTTGCTCTAAACAATAGTGCTAATTGTATTAAAATTACTCCTGCACCGGTCCAGTTGCCTAACCATATATGGGCACTTACAATAACCAAAATTGATAACCAAAATACTTCAAGAAACTGTAATAAAGGCTTCACGCTATTGATAGTAACCTTATCAAATATCTCAGACGTGTTTATTAGACGTTGCCATATGGCAATGACTGCAACAATCACTACCGATAACATCCAACCATCAACAGACTTTAGTGTGGGGAGCGGAAAGTAAATAGCTAATGCCGACCAAGAATATAGAAGTGCGATGGCAGTAAGTATTTGACCTTGTTTGATAGGAGATGAAATTTTATATTTACGACCAATTGCAATGAGTAATATGCCCTCTACAGCCCAAGCAATACCCCAATAAGAATCACTTACAGCACTCATTATGGTAAGTACACCCCAAAACGCTGAAAGTAGTATAAAAAAGTGTGCTAATTCACGTTTCACTTTATAAAATAAAACACTCATCGTTATAGCAACCAAGGTGTTGAAAGCAAAGCTCACACTAATTGTACTGCTAAATATGTCGGCCGCTTGAAAGAATATTAATGCAGTTGAACCTGCAATTGCAGCAAGGAAAACTAATGTCTGACTCGTTGGTAATTTATTTTTAAGAAGTGTTATAGCGACATAAGTAAAAAACAAAAGATAAAATAAGTTAACAATCCAAACTGATAGTTGGATGTTTTCAACCCCAACAATCCACTCAAGAGAGACTAAGGTAAACGCTAAACATAAGTGAGCTAGCCATTGCCCAACATGGCGATAGGCCAAGATTAAACTGCTACAAACAACAAAGGCGAGTGATAATAAATAATAAAAAGGTTCACTGCCAATTGCATTTGAAAATATGGGCATTGTTGCGATGCCAATTATTCCTAAAGCGGCTACCACTTTGGTTTCTAACCATAAGGCCATGGCGTGACAGATTAAAGCGATGGCTAAATATAGAACTAACATGAGTGCGTTGGGCATAAGTCCGTATACACTACCCGAAAAGTAAACGGTGCTATAAGAAAGTAATATACCTAAAGCGACAATAGTGGTAGCGAATTCACCGAAATGAGTTCTCTTTTTTAATACAATACCTAAACCTATAACCAGAATCGCTGCAAAACACATTAATAAAGACTTAGAACCCGCTCCTAGTTCATCAATAAGCAATTGCATTAAATAACCAAAACCTGCAAGTGTAAGACCGATCCCAACCATTGTTAGTATGAAAATGCCTAACATACCTCTTTCTTTATAAGATTCATAAATTTTAGTGACAGGAGATAACCAATCAAATAAGGAAGATAAAATGGTTTGAATAAACATAGCTATAAAAGAAGGTTTGGCTGGCTTTGGTGCTACCCACTCTTTTTCAGAAGCTTGATATTGATTTACAGTAATGTTGTTCGTTGTAGATAAAAGACCTTCATCAGTATTTTTCTGTTGTACAAAAGTGTCAAATTCTTCAACTGGGGTGGTATCTGTATCTTGATATTCTGTTGATGTTTGTTCTTGAGCAAGCAGAATATTTAATCGATTTTCAACAGAATCAACACGTTCACTAAATTGAAGTTTAAGTAAGGCTAATTCTGACCTTAGCATTTTTACTTCTTCATTCATGATTACATCCTGTAATATTATTATTGATTGAGGGTTGCTCTATAATTTACTTTTGAACCAGCTTAAGCGAGTTATTCAAAAAATAAACTATTATTATCATATAAGTAAATAAAATGTAACTTTGAATAATTGTAGATTCGGGTTTTCTAAAAGTATTGTTGAAATTAACTGCCATAAACTCTTTATTAAGAGATCTATTTTTATCCGTATGAATCGATAGTATTGAATAGCGACATAAATTTAATATTAAATATCAAATCAGTCCTATAATTATTTTTTTTCGTAACTATCTGATATTAATTTAAAAAATTAAATTTGCTATATACGTATTATTTCCTACTATTAATCATATAAAATTAATAAATAAGGTTAATTGATGTTCAATAATTTAAATTTCAAAACTAAGCTCTTATCGAGCTACGGTATAATATTGATATTAATGCTGTTTATTTCCGTTGTCGTATTTATTAGTGTTAAATCACTCGTTTCTAATTTTTCGTGGGTAAAACATACTTATGTCGTTTTACAAGAAGCGTCGAAAATTGAGGCCTCTGCTGTTGATATGGAAACAGGTATGCGGGGATTTCTATTGGCGGGCAAAGAAGAATTCTTAGATCCGTATAAAAGTGGCAAAAAAAGTTTTTACCTGCAGATTGATAAATTATCAAAAACTGTGTCAGACAATCCAGCTCAAGTGAAGCTTCTAAGAGAAACTAAATCCAATATCGATGATTGGCTGAACCTTGTTGTGAGCAAGAACATCGAATTACGTCGTGAAGTTGGCAATACCAAAACAATGGACGAGATTGCTGATGAAATAGGCCAAGCAAAAGGTAAAGTTTATTTCGATAAATTTAGAGATCAAATGAAAACCTTCAAAGAACGAGAATCAAGTTTAATGGGACAAAGGTCTGATGCATTAGAGAGTACAGAGTCGACTGTCATTAACACGACCATTTTTGGTACATTGCTCGCCATAATTTTAGGTCTAGGCGTGGCACTATCTTTAACGCGTTATATTATGGGATTACTTGGTGATGAGCCTGCTAATATTTCAAGTATGGCTAAATCGATTTCATTAGGAGATTTGTCTTTCGAATTAAAAAATAGCCATAATGCTGAAGGACTTTATGCAGATATGATCAGTATTATGAAAACCTTGCAAGGTAAAGCTGATTTAGCCACACACATTGCTGAAGGTAGGCTTGATCAAGAAGTAACTATTGCTTCAGATAAAGATATTTTAGGGTTGGCGTTCACGAAAATGACGAACAATCTTAATGATGTATTAGGTCAAACACAACTGGCTAGCCTTGAAATCTCGCAGGGTAGTGGCAGTGTTTCTTCAACAAGTATTGAACTGTCGGAAGGGGCCGTTCAACAAGCGGAAAGTTTAGAAAGTATGTCTGCGTCACTTACTGAATTAGCTATGCAAATTAATGTTAATGCTGAAAATGCAAATCAAGCACGAAACCTTGCTGCTCAAGCACAATCGGCTGCACAAGAAGGCAGTATTAAAATGGAATCTATGATCACAGCGATGACCGAAATTGCTGAATCTAGCCAATCAATTTCAACCTTCATTAATACTATCGACGAAATTGCAGCGCAAACTAATTTATTGGCGTTAAATGCAGCTATAGAAGCGGCACGTGCCGGCGAGCAAGGAAGAGGTTTTGCAGTCGTTGCTGATGAGGTGAGAAGCTTAGCAGCAAGAAGCACGACTGCCGCCATAGAAACGTCTAAGTTAATTGACGGTTCAGTGGAAAAGACAAGTAACGGTACTTTAATTGCCACTGAAACAGCTGAAAGTTTAAAGAGTATTTTTGACAGTATCACCCAAACATCAGAATTGGTTGAAGAAATAGCAACTGCGTGTAGCGAACAAGCTATCGGTGCTGAAACTATTAATCAAGGAGTAGTGGACATTGATGGTGTAACTAAACAAAACAGTGATACCGCTCAAGAAAGTGCGGCGGCCTCTGAACAGTTATCTCAACAAGCCGAACAATTGCAACACATGTTGTCTCGTTTCCAATTGCTTAAGGCCTAGTCGTCATTTTCATTGGTAAAAGTGCAGTTTATTCTGCACTTTTTTTTAGCTGGTTTACGTTAGTCGTGTTTTAAGTGAATATTTTTTAGCAGAAAAAGAATGACTAACATTGAAGATATGGATACTCATTGTATGAAAAAACTTAATATTGTTAGTAGTAGCATGCTTTTTTTCTGTATCAGTGCTCAGGCAACTGAAATTAATATTTACGGGCAAGGGCACTTGTCGGCTGACAACTTGGACGATAGTCTATACGTGACCAGTAGTTCGTCACGTTTAGGTTTTAATGGAAGTTATGTCATTGATACTGATTTAAAGGTTATTTTTCAATACGAATCAGGTGTCGATTTAACTGGACAAGGTGGCAATGACGGTAATGGAGGTGCCGAGTCATCAGGGCAAATTTTTACTAAAGGTCGACCTTCTTTTATTGGCTTAGAGGGGAAATATGGCAAAGCGTTAATTGGTCATATGCCATTTTTGGATCAATGGGCAAATGACTATAATCTCTTTGCTGACCAAGTAGGCGACTTAGGTAATTTATGGGAAGCTTCAGGCGTCCCTGGGCGTTCTGATAATGTGATGTATTATAAAACACCTCGCTTTTCAAATATTGATATCGCAGTAACTTATGTACCAGAAGAGGGCAAGGATAATAGTGATTTGCTTTTATTTAAAGCTAATTATAACCTTAAACAATTGAAAGTTGGTGTGGCCTATACGAGTGTAGGTCAGGGAATAAATGCAGATAATGACCATACAGCTGCGGCAGTAACAGTAGGTTATACCCACGGACGATACACTATTGGCGGTGGCTTCCAATTAGAAAATGATATTGCAGGATTAACCGATAACGATAGAGAAACTTTTAACGTTGGAGCTAGTCTGAAGGTAGGTAAAAATGGTAAAATCAAAGCACAGTTTGCATCTAGCACAAGCGATCAAAGTGAATCTGATGCAAGTCAGTTTGCTGTTGGTTATGATTATAATCTAGCCAAAAATACCGTTATATATGTAGCTTATGCTTTGATGGATAATGAGGATAATGTACGCTTTAGTGTTAATGGTAAAGGACATGGTGATAAAGTTGTTCCTGCATATGGAGTAGATCCTAGTGTGTTTTCTATAGGTATTGTCTATCAATTTAATCATGGGCTTTTAAAATAACGCTTAAATATTTAATATGGCGACCTTTTTAATATTTATAACAATAAGCCTTCCTGGTTATTTTAATACTTGCTGATTTATTGTCTCAATTTCTCTCCCCTTTGAATCCTTTGAATCCTTTGAGTTTTGATACGCACTTGACCATAAGTTACTGAAAAAGTTACAGTCTAGATATATGCCATATAGATATTTTGTTGAGTAACTTTAAAACATGAGAATTTTATTTCTTTCTAATAAAGATTTAGCGAGTAACGTTGCACTTAACATGCTCCTTAAGAAAGTATCAAAAAATCATGAGGTGCATCTTTGGTTATCAGCTAAAGTTGGAAATAATAGTATTTTACCGAAACAATTAAAAACACTTAAATTTTTTGAACAAGATTTGTTTAATAAACTGCTTAGCCCATTAATGCCAAAATTAAAGAATAGAAAGACATACAAAACTTTTGATGAATTCAGTCCACTTTTACATTCAGAAGTAAGAGAAGTTCATAAAATCAATTCGCCTGAGATGATTGATGATTTAAATGCATTGTCACCCGACCTTATTGTATCTATCCGCTTTGGCGGGATCCTAAAAGAAACGGTTATTAGTATTCCGAGAAAAGGCGTTATAAATTTACATTCGGGTATCTTACCTAAGTATAAAGGTGTGATGGCAACATTTTGGGCGATGAAAAATAATGATCCTCAGGTAGGAACTACATTACATACCATTGATGATGGCTCTATAGATACTGGTCAAGTTGTCAAAATTTCCAAAATGAATGTTGAAATAAAGAAATCTTACTTGTGGCACGTACTTGAACTTTATAAACAGGGCTCTTTAGATATATTAGAGGCTATAGAGACCTTAAATAGTGGCGATGTTCTAGACTCTACTCCGCAAAATGAAAGCAACACTTATTTCACCTTTCCTACTGAAAACGAGTGTAATGATTTTGAAAATAATGGACTTTGTATTGTAGATGAACAAGATTACTTAGAATTTATACAGCTCAATTACATGTAGTCTTCTGATTTACCTTTCCATAAAAATACAGTTACTTGATGAATTAATTATCTTTCTGAAATAATAAAGGGGTGCATTATTAATGCACCCCTTTTTGTTTTTATTATAATCTTATGAAAAAGCTATCATAATTTAAGGATTATAAACAACATCCAAACTTACACCACTTGCAGCAGAGTATCCGTAAACACCGATATGCCATGTGTCAGCAGTAGGGTTAGTGAATGAACATGCTTCGTTGTTACCACTTTTGTATGGGCGACAATCATATGTAGACGATGTTGGGTTTGAACCACGTCTAATATACATGTCCGCATCACCAGTACCACCACTCATGGTGAAGTCTAATGTTGCCATACCTGCTGGAACGTCAACTGTGTAATAAGTCCATGCGCGTCGACTTACACTAATATCAGTAACAGAAGCACTACCACCGGTTGCTCCACCACCACCTGTTGAAGGTTCAGTGAAACTACCTGTTAAGTTAACACCAGTGAAAGCTGAGTATGCAACAATTTTCACATAGTAAGTGCCAGCTTGTGCTGTGCTAATAGGACAACTTTCTGAGTTACCACCTGCATAAGGACGACAATCATAGCTAGAACTTGTTGGTGCTGAGCCAAATTTAACATATAAATCAGCATCACCAGTTCCACCAGCCATAGCAAAGTTTAGATCTGTTGCTCCAGCTGGAACTTCCATAGTGAAGCTAAGTTCAGAGCTAGAAGCTAGACCAGTTTTAGTAATACCGTTTTCAAGTGTGTTGCCTGTTGGAGGCGGAGGAGTTACCGTTCCACCACAACTTGCTGCTAACGCATCAGACGCTGCTTTTGCTTGTACTAAACCAAAACCTGTTTTGTCGTCGCGACCTGCAACATCAAGATCAATAGCCGTTGATTTTAAAGCACTACGCACTTCATCAGCAGTACAGTCTGGATTATTACTCCATGCAAGTGCTGCAACACCTGCAACATGAGGTGTTGCCATTGAAGTGCCATTATAATAAGCATAATCTTGTGAGCCATTAACAGTTAAGGTTGCAGAGCTACCTAATTGCGTTAATAACTGCTGACCTAATGCACGACTAACTGAAACGCTCGGTACTGAAACAGCATTCGTAGAGTCAACCAAAAATGGGTTCTGTAAACCAGGACGAGTACTATTACTATAAACAATCACACCAGATGCACCAGCGTCAGCACAAGCTTTAGCAGGGTTTATTTCTGGATAATTACTGCCTTTTTGGTTGTCATTACGTTCTGCTAAACAAATGTTTCCTGACACATTACTACAGCTATAGCTGTTGCCTGAAATAGTACAGCTGGCCAATACACCGTTAGCACTACTATTAATGTTACTTACGACGAAGTTGCCACCACTTTCAATATAATGCGTTTGTGGAACCACCTCATCATTTCCATAAGTTGTTGAACCTATATTGATAAAACCTAAACGGCCATCGCCAGCAACGGTTGATAAAATAGCTTCACCAGGTGCAGATATTTCAACTTGGCTTGTGTATTGAGAAAACTCAGCATGTTGATTATTGCTATCGAGTGCACCAACAGCCATAACTGAATCATATGAAGCAGGGTAAGATAATGTTGTATTACCATCGTTGCCTGAAGCTGCAACTAATAATACGCCTGCATCGGCTGCTGCTTGTAGGGCATTTTTCTCAGTATTACTTGAACCTGCTCCACCTAAACTCATGTTAATGACTTTTGCGCCATTGTTAACACAAGTATCAACTGCATCAGTTAATTCGCCGGTGTAACCCCAGCCAGCTTCATTAAATACTTTAACAATATGAAGGTTTACATTAGTGTTTGGCATAATACCGACAACACCTTCACTGTTATTAACGCCAGCAATAGTTCCTGCTACGTGAGTACCGTGAGAGCCGCCATTTTGATACCAGTTACCCGTTCCTGAGTTATTGGTGCCCGTAGCATTATTAGCATTTAAATCTGGATTTGCTTGTTCATAACCTGAATCGATAATACAAACGGTCATGTTTGCGCCGTCATTATCAGTTAATTGGTCTGACTGTGTTTGTGATATGCCCCATGGCTGGTTTTGCGCCATTAAGAAGCGCTTGTAATCAGGCTCAATGAACTCAATTGACGAATCTTGTTTCATGCGTTTTATCATGTTCTTCACATCTTTGATATTCTTCTGTTTACCAAAAGAAACGCTGTGACGACCATTTTTCAAGGCCTTTTTATGCTTTAACGAAAGGCCTGCTTTTTTTGCTAATCCGGGAGGGATCGCTTTTCCGTTTTTATTGTTTTTATATTTAATAATTAAACGATCAGTAAAATCCTGGTTTTCTAGCATTTGTTGTGCACGCCAATCAGCAAAATTTAATTTTGTTGATTGGGCAGATTCCATTCCGCTTTTGTTTACTTTATTGATCTTAGCTTGGCTTGCATAACTTGCCGCGCTAGTTACGGTTAGAATAGATAAGGCTACTGCACTTAGTGCAAGGCGCTTGTTATTTCTCATCTGATATAAACTCCATCGTTTATTTTACGTTTATTTTGAAAGTTCACCTAAGTGACTTCGACGTATTCTTTTTATGTATTGGCTTAATAAGTGAAAAACCAATGACAAAAATAATGGCGTGTTAACAATATTTTAACTAGCAAATTACAGACTAATTTTGATGATTACACGACAAGTTGTTTTTTATTTAATTTCGTAACGTATTGATAATATGATTTTTACTGGCTTAATGTCGGAGATGTTCGAAAAGCTGTCGCTATTTTGCTAGGGAATGTTTCATGGCTTGTTAATATCGAATTATGCAAGAAGCAAGATGCAAGTTTACAAAAAGAACCATAAGTCATAATCGGAATAGTAAGGACTGCTCAATAAATAATAACGTTGCTAAAGATAATAAAAAACAACGTCCCCATATAATAAAGAGAGAGTGGAAAATATGAAAATTACTAAATTTACAACATCGATAATTGCTCTAGCTGTTACAGCTGCATTTTCAGCTCAAGCAGCAGACGACAGATTCATTATAAAAGTAGATCAGAGTAAAAAAGGCATTATAAAAACACTCGCTAAAAAATTAGGCGCAGAATTTAAAAGAGATGGAAACGGTTTTATTGTTGCTTCATTTTCTGGTAAAGACTTAAGCCAAGTTAAAGGGTTAATGAATAATCCACATGTCCAGTTAATTGAAGAAGATCATCGTCGTAAAGCATTATCTATATATAGTGATACTGCCGGAAACCCAACGACTACGCAGCTTACTCCTTACGCTGTTGTTCAATCTCAAGCTAACCAAGTAAACTTTAACCCAGCTGCGGGTATGAAAGTTTGTATTATCGATTCAGGTTTAGATCGCACAAATACTGACTTTGAGTGGAACAACATTACAGGCACAAATAATTCAGGAACTGGAAACTGGGATGAAAATGGTGGCCCACATGGTACTCACGTAGCAGGTACTGTTGGCGCGGCTGATAACGGTATTGGTGTTGTAGGTATGGCACCTGGTGTTGAAATGCATATTGTGAAGGTCTTCAATGCGGAAGGTTGGGGATATTCTTCTGATTTAGCATACGCTGCAAACATTTGTTCAGAGGCTGGCGCTAACATTATTAGCATGAGTCTTGGTGGTGGTGGTGCAAACAGCACTGAAGAGAACGCATTTAAAGCCTTTACAGAATCAGGTGGCTTAGTTGTAGCGGCTGCAGGTAACGATGGTAACAATGTACGTTCATACCCAGCGGGCTACTCCTCAGTAATGATGGTTGGTGCAAATGACAACAATAATGCGATTGCTGATTTTTCACAGTTTCCAAGCTGTGACGTAACTTCAGGTCGTGGTAAGAAGAGAACAACTACAACTGACGAAACTATTTGTGTTGAAGTAACTGCAGGTGGTGTAGATACTTTATCTACTTACCCTGCAGGCATGGCTACTAGCGCCTCTATGAGTGCTGATGGTGTTGCTTTTGCTTCATCTGCTATGGAAAATTCGGGTTCAGTTTCAGGCGGTACTTTTTACATGGGTACTGCAGAGTCAACTAACTCAGGTGCCAATGGCAATGTATGTTTAATTGACCGTGGCGTTATTTCTTTTCACGATAAAGTACAAAACTGTCAAAACTCAGGTGGAACAGGTGCAGTTATCATTAACAATGAAGCAGGTATGTTATCAGCTACATTGGGTGATACCAACGCAACAACAATTCCAGCAGTTGGCGTAGCACTCGAAGATCGCACTGCATTATTAGCTGCAAATACAGTTGATATATCTATTGGTGCCAGCGATTACGGTTTCATGAGCGGAACATCAATGGCAACACCTGCAGTATCGGGTATAGCTGCATTAGTTTGGTCTAATCATAATGGTTGTACGGGTACAGAAATTCGTGATGCATTAAAAGCAACAGCAGAAGATAACGGAACTTCAGGGCACGATGACTATTTTGGCCACGGTATTGTTAAAGCAAAAGCGGCAAGCGATTACTTAACAGCTAATGGCTGTGGCGGCGGAGTTACTCCTCCTCCAGTAGGTGGCGATATTACAGCTGATGCTTCTGGCTACCGCGCTAAAGGTAAGAATAAAGTTGACATAACCTGGTCAGATGCCGCTACTTCAAGTGTAGACATTTATCGTAACGGTTCTTTAAGAACAACTACGTCTAACGACGGTGTTTATACCGATAGTTTCAAAGCTTACGGTTCATTTACTTATAAAGTATGTGACCAAGATACAAATAATTGCGTTGCAGATGTAACAGTTAACTTCTAGCTTTAGACGTTTAAATACAGGGAAGTAATCTCAATTAAGTACATGATATCCAGCTTATAATTTAAGCTGGATATTTTTATTTTAGCTACTTTAAATAACTTTTAGGTATATAGATATAGCCATAAGTTATTATAGGTTGGGTGTTGTTTAGTTTATGTTCACAGTCAATGTGTATTTTGTAAATTATCATTTAAATTGTATATATGTACTATTTGTTAAAATGTAAATTACAATCATTAAGTTAAATTACCCTGACGTTTTTAAAAGATGTAACGGGCAAAGGGGATAAATATTTTGAATATTACTGTAAACAAAAGTATAAAACTACTCTCACTTTTAAGTCTTATCAGCGTAACGGCTTGGCTTATTCATACAACAGATAATAAAAATGTCGATGCACAAAAGCAATCGTACATTATCTCTTCAAATAACTATCAATTATTACAAACAGAGTTAGCAACACTGAACGTTGAACCAACACATCAATTAGCCATTATTAATGCTGTAGCAGTTACTCTTAACGACAAGGAGCTAGCTCAGTTACAAGAAAAAATAGATATTAAGGTTACTCAAAACCACAAAGTAGAGCTTTCCGGTGGTAAGAGGTGGGGCAAACGTAAATGGCAGCCAAAATCTGAAGTTAACGACCAAATAGATGCTAATTATTTACATTCTTATGGAATCTATGGAGGAGGCGTTACTATCGGCTTCTTAGATACCGGACTTGACCAATTACAAGGCATATCAAAAGATTTATATGGAGAAGATAAATTTTGGGGAACTTATGACGCGATCAATAACAACATAAGTAACTTTAGTAATGAAGAAAGTGGTCATGGCACTCATGTTGCGAGTATAGCTGGGAACGCTGATTATGATGTATACGGAAAAGTCTATGGCGTTGCTCCTAATGCGTCATTAGTTGGCATTAAAGCCTTTGATGCTGAAGGTAAAGCAACTTATGCAGATGTTATTCGAGGTATAGATTGGGCGCTACAAGTAAAAGATGAAATCAATTTACGTGTGCTTAATATGTCATTTAGTGGTCCCGCTCGTTCTTATTATTGGGAAGACCCATTAAACCAAGCGGTAATGAAAGCATGGCAAGCAGGCATTGTGGTTGTGGCTTCTGCCGGCAACAGTGGCCCTGATCCCATGACAATTGGCGTTCCAGGTAATGTGCCTTATATCATAACTGTTGGAGCGATGACTGATAACTATACTGCATCTGATTCAAGTGACGACATGGTAGCAACTTTCAGTGCTGCTGGGCCAACTGTTGAAGGTTTTGTTAAACCAGAAATTGTCGCACCTGGTGGTCACTTAACAGGTTTAATGGCTTTTGATACGCAAATAGCTCAGGAGCATCCAGAATTTCATGACGGCGGTCGTTATTTCGAAATGTCAGGCACATCGCAAGCTGCAGGGGTTGTTTCGGGCGTTGTTGCATTAATGTTGGAATATGATCCAACCTTAACACCAGATGAAGTTAAATGTCGTTTAATGGACAGTGCTCATGCTGCATTTGATAATAATGGTGAACTTTCTTACTCAGTTTTTCAGCAAGGTGCGGGAATGGTTAATGCATTCGATGCTTTAATCAGTACAGCTTCAGGATGTGCGAATCAAGCGTTAGACATTGCCCAAGACTTAGAGGGAAATGATCACTTCTTTGGACCCGCCAATATAAATGATGATGGCCATTTTTATGTTGAAGGTTTAGGTGATGAATATGTCTGGAAATTAGATGAAAGTAACCTTGATGGTGATACGGTTATCTGGCGAATGAATTTTGCTGAGAATGACTTAGATTGGAGAAATACCGCATCAACGGATACTGTTATTTGGCGAATGAATGTTGAAACAGATACCGTCATTTGGCGAATGAATGTCGAAATGGACACCGTTATTTGGAGAATGAGCATCGCTGATAGCTCTACCAATATTGGTGTTAATAATTGGGTTGAACAACAATAACTTGATTACACTTAAGCCACTGGTTACACAGTGGCTTTTTTAATGCCTGTACTTTATTTTGTAAATGTTTTTACCCTTCCCCTATATAAGAGTTGTTTTGTGAAAAGTATATTTCTCCTTTTATTATCAATTATTTTTAATTTCAGTGTTACCGCACAAGAATTCAAACGCTTTAAAAACTTTGGTGTTGATAACCCAATGTCATATAACTTTGTCAGGACAATTGCTCAAGATAAAGATGGGTTTATGTGGTTTGGTTCATCGGAAGGTTTAGATCGTTTTGATGGACATCAAACGCTTAACTTTCATCATGATAGTGCTCTGCCTAACTCTCTAAGCTCTAATGTAATCAGTCGTATTCTTATTGATAAACAACAAAGGTTGTGGGTAGGAACTTTCGGGGGGGGCTTAAACTTATATAGACCAGCGACTCAAGATTTTATTCATTTTACCATTAAATCTACAACTGCAACGATCAGCAATAATACCGTGAATGCGTTGTTTGAGGATAGTGAAGGTAAAATGTGGATTGCTACAGAAAATGGATTGAATGTTCTTAGCTCGCAAGATAATAAATGGTCAACTCAACAAATTTTTCAAGAACTAGGTAATCCTAATAGCCTTACGCATAATGGTGTCCTCTCGATTATTGAAACCCGTAATAACGAAATTTGGGTAGGTACAAATGGTGGTGGAATTTCGGTATTTGACCTTCAAGGTAAATTTCTGAAATCCGTTAAGTATGGTGATTCAAATAGTGCTACTTACGTAAATAAATTTGTGAGTGGTATGTATTTAGATATTAATGGCGATATTTGGATAGGAACAGTTGATAGTGGTTTATTAAGGTACACAGTTAACACAGAGCAGTTTAAACACTATCAAGTTAATGCTGATGATCAGTCGACGGTTAGCAGTAATGCAATCAGTAACATTTATCAGGATTCAGAAGGAAATATATGGATCGCTACAGACAATGGCTTATCTATTTATAACTATACAACCGACGATTTTAATCGATACAATAATTCTCCCAATAACCCATATAGTATAAGTAATGATTTTGTGCTGACTTTTTTTGAAGATAATCATAATGTGATGTGGGTAGGCACTTTTTCAGGAGTAAATCGTTGGGACCCTCATATGGCAACTTTTCGCCAATATAGTAGTCAAACTGATCCCATTTTGAAAAATAACAATATTACGAGTTTTACTCAATTCGATGAAGAAAATTTATTTTTTAGTACCTACAGTGGCGGAATTTATAAGTTGTCTCAACACGACAATTCAATTTCACCTGTTATTTATAACGCGTCATTTTCAGAATATAGAATTATGACTCTGTTTGCCGATGGTAACACTTTATGGATAGGAACGAGAGGTTCAGGGTTATATTCTGTAGATTTAATTACAAATAACGTTACTGGATATAGACATGATGCTGATGATGTTAACTCTATTTCGGCCAATAGTATTACGGATATTATTAAAGATGTTAATGGCAACCTTTGGGTATCTACTTTCCATCAAGGAATTAATCTATTCAATGAAAATGGTACTTTTAAACGTTTTATAAAAAATGAATTAAATATAGAAAAAGGACCGAGTGGAAATCACATTCTACAGTTACTAGAAGATGAACAGGGCTTTATTTGGTTGGGAACTTTTGGTGGTGGGCTTAGCCGTTTTGACCCTAAGCTCGAAATATTTACTCATCTTTTACATGAGGAAAGTAACCCTGTAGGTATCTCAGATGACTTCACATGGATCATGCTATTGGACAATAATAAAAACCTTTGGTTTGGCACCCAATCTTCTGGATTAAGTATATTAAGTCGTGAAAATCGCTATAGTAATAATTTTTCATTTACTCACCTCAATACTGAAGACGGGATGAAAAGTTTAACTGTTTATGGTATCACTCAAGATGCAAATGAAGATATTTGGTTTAGTACCAACAAAGGCATCTCGCGCTACTCAATAAATGATAAAATTTTTAAGCATTTCAATCTAACTCATGGATTGGTTGATCTAGAATATACGCATTCAGCAGTATTTCGTTCAATGGATAACACAATATATTTTGGTGCAGGCAAAGGGATGAATAGCATCAATCCTGAGATAATTAACACGAGCCTTTCAGCACCTGAAATTCGTTTAACGAGTGTATTAAAGTTGAATGAACCCATGCCTTTAGGAAGTTCGTTATCAAACTTAACTGAATTAAATTTTGAATATAGTGATCAGCTCATTTCGTTTGAATATGTCGGTTTAAATTATATAAACCCTGAGTCTACTCGATATAAATATAGGTTACAGGGGTTTGATGAAGAATGGATTGATGCGGGAAAATCACGAAGAGCCACTTATACAAATTTACCTGCGGGCAGTTATACACTTCAAATTATTGCTGGAAATAACGACAATATTTGGAGTGAACCTGGTTATTCATTAGCTATTACGGTTAAACCAGCACCTTGGAATACGTGGTGGGCTTATTTGTTATATGCTCTAGCAGTTGCTTCAATTTTATTAGTGTACTCACGCTTTTTGAACCGAAAACTATTGGTTGAACAACAACAAAAATCTTACCTTAAAGAACAAGTAAAAGAAAAAACACAAAAGCTACAGATGCAAAATACGGAACTTGAGCAGGCAAATAAATCACTCGAAAAATCGGCAACGGTGGATAAAGTAACAGGGGTTAGAAGTCGACGATATTTAGATATATATATTGAGCAAACTAGCCAGCTTATGAATCAAATTCATCAGAATATTCTTCCAGTACATCGCAGCACTTTACCTCGACTTTATGTCTTAATGGTACAGGTAAATGATCTGACTAATGTGAGTAATAGCCAACTTATAAATATTACCGACTTATTACTTTTTAGCAGAAATACCGATGATTTAGTTGTGCGTTGGTCAAATGACACCTTTGCTGTTATTGGCTATGAAAAAGACAACAATGCTAGTGAGTTAGCCGCACGGTTAGCGAATAAATTTGAAAAACAATTCGACGATAGAATTTCCATGAATGTTGCTTATTCTTTTTATCCTTTTAATAGAGAGCAGCCTATGGATATTTCGTGGGACCAAGTCAGTGTAATGATTGAACTTGGTTTGAAGCTTACAAGCGAAGAACATACAATTGCTTGGCTTGGCTTATGTCAGCCTAAAATACAGCCGTTTAGCTACTTAGACGTGATTCAAGGAGCTAATTTAGCTGCAATCAAACTCAATATTCAAGTTAAACAAGGCTAACCACTTTAATTATAAAAATTAGCTTTTGGAATACTGTTGTTGATATTGTTTAGGGGTGCAATTAAATGACTCTTTAAAACAACGGCCAAAATACGTTTGTGAAGAAAATCCTACATCTAAGGCAATTCGGCCAATTTGGCTGCCATTTTGAAGCAGAATTTGTGCTTTTGCTAAGCGAAATTCTTTAATGAAATTATTAGGCGTTGTACCAAGAATAACTTTCATTTTTCTTTGTAACTGACGATCGCTCATCGCCATGTTACTGGCTAATTCTTGAATGCCTAAATCTGTTTCTAAATACATTTTCGCGACAATAGTTTCTAGTTTTTCTATAAATTTCTCATCGACTGATAAAGTTGCGTTTTCGCTAGCGGTTAATTGAGATACTTTTTTCACGCTATTTTCTTTTCGTTCTTCTTTTTGATTATTACGAAATTTATCTAAATAATTCTGTTGGAGTAACTTCCGATTCTCAATCAAGTTTTCAATGCGTATTAATAATTCCTGTTGATTGAAAGGTTTACTTAAATACTCATCAGCTTGTAAGTTGAGTCCGTGAAGGCGACTATCTAAGTCAGATCGTGCGGTAAGTAAAATAACAGGTATGTGAGAAGTGAGTTCGTTGTCTTTTAATTGCTTAAGTACTTCGAAGCCATCAATGCCCGTTAACATAATATCGCACACGATAAGATCTGGAATATATTCCTCCGCAACGAGTAATCCCTGTTCTCCGCTGGTTGCTAATAAACAATGATGTTGTTGTTCAACTACACGTTTAATGTGATTTTGCATATCGAGATTATCTTCTATAACCAGGACAACACTTTGTAAATGATTTTTAGTTTTGGCCTCATTATTCTTTTGCTCTAATAATAATGAGGATACTTCGCTTTCCGATACACTCATCGGTACTTTTGTTTCGATTTCGACAGCTGTGGCTAAAGGAATTGATAAAGAGAACTTACTTCCTTTATTATATTCACTGACTAAATTGATACGCCAGTTATGAGCTTTTACTAATTCATTAACTAACGATAAGCCAATACCTACACCAAAAACCGCATGATTTTTTTCGTCGTCAGCTCTTTGAAAACGTTCAAAAATTTTACTCTGTGATTCTTGATTAATACCAATGCCGGTATCGGTAATATCTAAAATAACATTATCTTGTTCAGCATAGGCACTGACTTTGATACTGCCGCCTGCAGGGGTATATTTTATCGCATTTGCAAGTAAGTTGAATATTATCTTTTCAAAGCCTTGTGCGTCACATTCTAACCAGAGATCATCAGAAATATCTGCATCAAAGATTAAATCATTTTGTTTAGCTAAGCGTGAAAATGAATCAATTGGCATAGCCATTAACTGACTTAGTCGATAGGTGGACAATGAAAGTTTTGGATTATCTGTGAGCCGTGAAAGTTCTAATAGTTGTTCAACCATGCGCACTAAACGTAAACCATTTCGTTTAGCGGTAGTAAGCTCCAGCCCTTCTTCTTTACTGTGATCTTTAAGTAGATATTGATCTAAAATGCCATTAATAATAGTTAATGGTGTCCTAAACTCATGGGAAATATTTGCGATAAATTTATCTTTTAAATCTAACATCTGCTTTTCTGCTAGTTTTCGTGACGTTAAATTAATAAAGGTAATAACAATAAGGGGCTGTTCTTCGCGGTCTGCCCACTGCAGTTCAACCTGAACGGGGAATTCAGTTTCATCGGCACGTCTTGCAGCACATTCTACTGAAATACCAATATCTTTTCGTTGTAAGGCATACACATTGCTTTTGAAGCCAAAAAAGTAATGCATAGTGTCTTCTGTAGAAAACAACGCGCTGACATTCGTGCCTTTCAATTCATGTTCTAAGCTTTGGAACAATTGAACCGCAGCAGGGTTTGACGATAATATTTCGCCCTCAATCGATGTAGTCAAAATAGCATTGTTAGATGCACGCACAATGGCTTTATCTTCACTATTAATGATTGAACTGAGTAGTTTATGGTTTGTTTGCGTTAACTCTTTTTGTTCTTGTTGCTGAGTAAAAGCTTTCTCTTTGAATTCGAGGGTGTTCTTTCTTTTATTATAAGCAATAAGAATGACCAAGATAAAAGCAATAACGCCCCAAATTCCAATAACAAATGACTGCCAAAAAGAATTCGTTATGTAGGGCGATCTTATTTCTAAACCAATAAGATGAATGGTAAAAATAATGCTGACGAGTAAAAGTATGTATAACTCTGGGTAGGTGTCTTTTGCAAGTGGATTGGCTGGTTGTCGATTACTTAATGAAGCACTTGCCGAAATGATTAACGCAGAATAAGGAATTAACTGTATTAAGCTTTTTATATAGGCATTCGTGAAGATTATCTGATCATTAATGATAAGGTAATCATTAACGTTTTCAAAAAACAATATGAATGAAGCAATCGATAACGGTAAATAGATTGAGAGCCAAAATCTTTCACGGCAAAACAGCACACACACCATCAGCCTTAAAAAAATAAGTCCCGTAATCGTAATATGAAACAATATCGAAGGTAAAGATTGATGTTCTCCAACGCTAGAAAACTCTTCTGGAAGCAATATAAAATAGCAAAAACACGTTACCGTAAAAAATATTGCCGGTACTCTACCTGCAATATATTTATTGAGTGGAGTTTCGCTGAGGTGTGGATTCGTTTCTAAAGCAAGTAAAATAAAAAAGTAACTAAATAATGAGAAAAAATCTTTAAGTATGGGGGAAGAGGTTACATATTCACCAGAAAAAATAATACCTGAAATAAGATCAACAATAATAGCGAGAGAGAAAAACTGCCAAAATAACTTTAATGAACGTGACTTAGTCTCTAAATAACTATAAACAACAAAAAATACAGTTATAGCCTGTAAAATAAGAGCGGAACTTTGCAGCCAGAAAAATGATTCAGACTTCAGTGAGCTTGTAATTATTGAATAAGGAAATAAAGTTAAAATTATTGAAATGGCTATAAGTATATTTTTATTAAATATAAGCAATGAATTGTTCCAACATTAAAGTGATGTTTATTGTGTTGCCTAATCTTGAGGCTTATTATTTTTTCCTTTAATATTTTTAGTATACATTAATTTAACATCTTAGGAATGTATTAGAAAAATTCACTGGGATTTAATCTTTTTGAGTAAATCTGCTAACTTATCAATTTTAATATTAGACAATTGTCGGTAATCAAAATATGGGCAGACAACCAAGTTTTTTGACTCATCAATGGCAAATTCATCATCTAACCAAACAAAATCAGCCATTAATTGGCCTTTGGCTAGTAAATGTTTTGCGTAAGTTTTTCCACAAATAATATGTAAATTTTTTTCAGTTGTCGATATGAGTGGAGGAGAAAATAATAAAGTGGTTTGTGAAGTAGGCTGAAGCAAAAAACTGTCTCGATATTCTTGCCAAGTCGGCGCAAGTTCTGAGTATGAGAAAGTTCTTTTATCAAGCGCATAAAGCAACTTAGCATAAACATTAAATACTTTACGCCAACCATTACCGCAAGCTTGATTAATCACATCTATTTCACCCAATGTTAAAGGGGAGATACAGGTTAATTGCTGATATTCAAGCATGTTAGGCTTATTCGCTATATAAACAGCGATAGTAAAGTCTGCACAGCCAAAACCTATATTATTCACTTTATTTTCTTTTGATGACGGCTGTAAATCAATCTATTCATCAGGCAAGGCATTATCTAAGGTCTTTAAAGAACGTAGAAATAAACCTAAGCCGCCTATGGCAAGTACAAGTATGACGATTAAATCAAAAGAACTCATTGTTTTAAAAGTAAACCTAACAGATGATATTACGCCAAATATTAACCCTGTTATGGAGCCAATAGATAAAACCCATCCTAAAATATTTTTACTATTATAAAAAATAAGCCCGACACCAAACATGAAAGGGATCATTATCATGCCACTGGTTATATTGTAGTTTCCACCCATAGTAGAAAAGCCATATAAACGTGCTCCCATTCCAAAATTGGATGATACGGTGATTGCGTTTAGTAGCATATAAAATCCACCGCACATCATAATAATGCCAATAAAAAAGTGGCTTAATCCTCCTGAAGTACCGCCTGCTCCTTTCATAATTTATCCTTGTGTTTTAAATTACTTTTCAGCTGAATATGGGTCTTCAGCAAGAATATAAGCTCTCAAGTCTGCTTTATTTGGTTGCTGATATAACCATTCTCTTAGCCCTTTAATTTTTCCATAAGTTTCTTCACCAAATTTATCTTGGTATATTTCAGCAAAATTTTCTTTTGTACTATTAATACGAATGTTACGTTGCCAATGAGCGGTTAATACTGCATTTAAAGATCCCGCTAAGTTTTCATTCTTTAGTAATTCCCATTCACCTTTATCTAACCAAACACCACCAACACTGGCACTGTAGTCAATACGATGTTCTGTATTGGTTGATAACCTGAGTTTTCTCATTATTGTGCCAGTTACTGGACATAATATTGCTTGTTTAGTTTCATCAACGTCGCATTGAAGATTTTCATCGAAAGAAAACTGTGGGTTACGCTCTTTCCAAGCGACATAATCTTCAATCAAAATCCAATTACCGTTACAGTTTGAACAGGTGTGTGCTCTAAACTGGCCTTCAATAAAACTAGGGTTTAATTCACCCTGTTTACAACTAGTACATTTCATTATCATGTCCTTTTCAATATGAATTTTGTAAATTTTACGTAACCCATCATATAATTATTAATCAATAGTTGTCACGAGAAAAGCAATAAAATCAGAATACTGTAGGCCTTTATTATGATGATTTTATGTAAACGATATGCTAATTTATCCCGCTGATACTTTAAATGATTATCACATGCTTGACATATTATGTCACGAGTGTATGGTAAATATAAAGAATAAACATCACAATTAATAGATGATGTAATTAGTATTAGCTATGTGCTTTAAGGATAAACAATGGAACAGCTACTGGAAGTCGCTTCACAATTCCCCACAGTAATATATTCAACCGTACTCGGTGTCGTTGTCGTTTATTGGCTAATTGGGATGTTAGGTCTTGTTGACTTAGGTCTGGCTGGAGATGCAGACCTTGAACTAGATGTAGACAGTGATGTTGATGTTTCTGTTGGTGGGCTTACGGGTTTTATGCTCACTTTTGGTTTAACAGGAGTTCCTTTCACTTTAGTGATCAGCATTGTTGCGCTTATTTGTTGGCTTATCAGTTTTTACCTGCAATTTTATATCTTAAATTGGTTACCTGATGGTTGGTTATATTATCTGATGGGATCTTTTGCTAGCTTTGTCATTTTTGTAATTTCGTTGCCGTTAACTGCTATTGTTATTCGTCCTTTGAAGGGGATGTTCAAAAGTGTAGAAACAACACTAAGTGATCATTTGGTTGGTAACAGTGCAACGATAGTTACTGGAACGGTTAGTGAAACTTTTGGTCAGGCGCGGTTATTTAATAACGGTGCAGAAATACTACTCGACGTGCGATGCGACCCAGAACACAGCTTAAAGAAAGGTGACAAAGTGTTGCTTATAGAATACTTAACTGAAAAGTATGCCTACATCGTAGCGCCATATTCAGAATAAAAAATAAAAATCAAAATATACTTGGTCACATATCGGTGATCATAGCTTTTAAAATAAGAGGAATAAAAACATGGTAATGGAACCACTTTATTTAGCGATTGGAGTCGGCGTACTCTTAATATTTTCACTGTTAATCATGGTTGCTAAATTTTATAACAAAGTAGATCAAGGGCAAGTGTTAATCATTAACAAACTTAGGGCTGAACCTGAAATTAGTACAACAGGTGGTATGGTCATTCCTATAATCCATAAAAAAGAAATTATGGATATTTCAACAAAGCGCATGATGCTTGAAAGAAAAGGACGATCAGGGCTTATTTGCCAGGATAATATTCGAGCTGACATTATTATTACTTTCTATATTCGTGTAAATGAAACCAAAGAAGACATTTTAAGGGTCGCTAAACAAGTGGGGTGTGAGCGTTCTTCTTATCCTGAAACGTTACAGGAACTTTTCGAAGCAAAGTTCTCTGAAGCGCTTAAAACTGTTGGGAAGCAGCTTGATTTTACTGAGTTATTTACTCAGCGAGATATTTTTCGCGACAAAATAAAAGAAGTGATTGGGCAGGATTTATCAGGTTATGTACTAGAAGATGTTGCGATTGATTTCTTAGAACAGACTTCGATTAATGATTTAGATCCAAACAACATTATGGATGCGGAAGGTATTAGGCGCATCACCGAATTAACCGCACTTCAAAGTGTTGAAACCAATGATTTGAAACGCCAAGAAGAAATTCGCATCAAACGACAAGATATCGATGCTAAAGAAAAAGGTTTAGAACTTGATCGCCAATTAGCCGATGCTCAAGCGAAACAAACGCGAGAAATATCTTCTGTAGAAGCGCGTGAAGAGGCGGAAACAGCTAAAATTGTTCAAGAAGAATTATGTAAATCTGAACAAGCAAGAATAGCAACAGAGCAGATCGTCGCGGTTGCGGAAGAAAATAAACAGCGTGAAGCTGATATTGCCGAACAAAATCGCTTTAGAGCGGTTGCTATTGAAGAAGAAAAAGTAAAACGTGCTCGTCAAGTTGAAGAAATTGACCGTGAAAAAGAAGTCGAAACACTGCGAATAGATAAAGAAAAAGCACTAGAAGTAGAACGCAAAAATATTGCAGAAGTTCAACGTGAGCGTATCATGGTTGAAAAAGGTGTTGCTCAAGAAGAAGAGCTCATTAAAGATTTACGTGTGGTTTCTGAAGCAAATCGCCAGAAAGATGAACTGGTTATTAAAGCTAAAGGTGAAGCTGAACAAGCACTTGTTAAAGATATTGAATCAGCTAAAGCGCAAGAACAAGCGGCTGAACATATCGCAAGAAAAATGCAAACAATCGCCGAAGCAGAATTGAAAACAGCAAGCAAACAGGCTGAATCTAAGAAAATTTTAGCCGAAGGTAACCAGGCTGAAGCGGCATCTAACGGACTTGCTGAAGCGCAAATTACCTTAGCTCAAGCTGATGCACACGAAAGACAAGGCGAAGCCGAAGCTAAAACACTTGAACTGAAATTGACCGCTGAAGCTAAAGGTATACAAGAAAAAGCGCTGGCAGAAGCAACAGGTTTACGCGAAAAGCAAGATGTACTTAATGCGATGTCTGAACAAGCGAGAGAGTTTGAAACTTTCGGCTTACGTTTGAATCAAGAACGAGAATTAACCTTAGCAAAATTAGACAACAGTGTTGATTTGGCTGAGAAGCAAGCGGGTGTATTAGCAACAGCATTGAGTGAAGCAAACATTAACATTATGGGCGGAGACGGAGAATTCTTACGTCAGTTCATGAGTTCTATTACTGTTGGTAAGTCTATTGATGGTTTAGTGAATGAAAGTGACACCGTAAAAACCTTGTTTAAAGATCACTTAAATGGCGATCGTAATATTATGGATGATTTAGGTGGTGTACTTGCTGGCGCTAATCAAACGAGCGAAACCATGAAGAATTTCAATATGTCTAAGTTACTATCAACATTGAATAATGCTGATGATGCACAAAAAGGTGTATTGGCTAGCTTGTTAAACTTAGGTAGTCAGAACGCTTCAGACAAAAAATAGTTAACGCATCGTTTGAAATAGTTTCACCATTGTTCATTTATTAAGTATAAATCAGGCAATGTGCAGTTATCACTTTAAAGATAATTGCACAGCAGCTCATGGAGTATTACATGGCAGATAAGGATAGCGTCACTAATCAGGCTGTTGCAGAAGGCGGTTCATATGAACTCATTCAGCGCAGATTATCAGCCTTAGGTAGTGATCTTAATACACAAATCAAACAGTTAAACGATGACCGAATTGTCACGTTTGGCTCCACTGATATGAGGGTTGATGCTCGTGTT
Source organism: uncultured Colwellia sp. (assembly GCA_913020705.1). Next base: position 6,333 of record CAJWBY010000008.1, on the reverse strand, counting down.
CGAGTAAGAACTGAGCATAATTGTGTCGCTAGAGATATTGCAGCCATTGGAGACACGTTACTTTTTGGTTATAACGTATTTCTTGGATTAAAACGAAATATTACGGTTTCAGATGTTTTCAGCTTGCACCAAATTCAAGGAGACGGAGATGATATCGAGATTCTTGATGTTCCAGTTCAAGGCAGTTTTCTTGAAGATCCTGAGTTTGTTCGTGATTTTGATGAACTATACACTTATTACAAAAAAACTTTTTTAGCACATGTTTACCGACAAGGTAGCAAAGTATTCGCCGTATTTCGTATTGGTGAACGCCTTGACGATATTCGGGTATTTCGCTGGGCTATTGATGCTGATCAGCAAGTTACCTACATTGATAATCGTGGTGAAAGAGATATTAAGCAGCCAGAAAATTTCGATTTTGAATGGCATAAAGTTTCACGAGAACAACAAGAACAAGGTAAACATCCGCACTTTAATTTATATGACATGCTGTTTGTTGAAGCAACAGGTGGCACATTAACCTTAAAGGTTGAAAACAATACTGAAGAAGGCCAGGGCATCTATTCAGAGCCGGTTGATGATGAACATCAGTCGATAGATGATGCTGAGATCCATTACGCCAGAGTTGGCGAGCTAATATTATTAAAAATAAAACCGTATCGTGAAACTGAAACTCGTCATTTAATCTTTAACGGGAAAACTCAGGAAGTTATCAGGCAAGATGCCATCGCGCATGCCTGTATTCAGTTACCAGAAGATCACGGTATTATATTCCCAGGTGGCTATTATCTACAAAACGGTGAGAATAAAAGCTTTGAAGATAATGCCGAAGATTTACAGCTACATCGCGTTGTAAAATCACCTAACGGTGAAGATTTTCTTTATATATTCTATGAGCCAAACGAAGGGCAATATGCCTTGTTTGGTTATAACTTGATCACCAGAACACTGCAAAATCCTATTTATGGTCACGGTCAAAGTTTGTATAACAACGGCAGAGCGGTTGTATTTAATGCTGAATCTGAGCCTTCTCGTGTTCATGCCATGCAAATATGGCAGACGCCTTTTTGTAGTGAAGAATTTGCCAGTAATCAACCAACCGATAATAGTTTTTTTGGTAAAATAGGTAATCCTGAACTTGTTCGTGGTATTTCTGATTTATACAGTGTCGCAAAACTGATCTCAGTGCAAACGCCAAGTGCACAACATTTCAATGACTTAGTGAAAGAATCAAAGCAGATATTTGATAAATACCACTGGCTCAATGATGAAAGCTTAATTTTGCTTCATGATCTGATCAAAAAAATTGCAACAACCTCTGAATTGGTTATCGATGAATTCGAAAAAGTCACCAGTATCAAAGAAAATTCTGATGTTGTATTACTGAAAGCCAAAGAAAAAATCGCTGAGTTAACGTCAACTGTTCAAGTTTCAAACTTTGAACATGCTAAGCAATTCGTCGACAGTTTATCGGAATTGGCTCAATTCAAAGGCGAGTTAATATCTCATAAAGAATTACGCTATATCGACGTTGAAGAAATCACCTCCATGGAAAGTCATTTAGATGCATTAACGAAAGATCTTAGCCAAGCAACAGCTGACTTTCTACAAAAAGACGATGCATTAACACCTTACCAAAAGACCATTGTAGAACTTGAAAGCGCGATAGAAAAAAGTGAATCTGTTACGGCATTAAAACCTGTTAGAGCTTCTATTGAAGAACTGGTTCAAGTCTTAGAGCTGCTGAATCGCACCATGCTTTCAATAGAAATTGAAGACAGTCGACAAAGAACGCGAATTTTAGAAGATATTTCAGCAGTTTTTAGCCAAATAAATCGCGTTAAAGCAACGGCGGACTTAGCGGCTAAAAGTGTCGGCAGTGAAGAAGCTAGCGCAGAGTTTGGCGCTCGATTTAAACTCTTAAGCCAAAGTGTTACCAGTGCGCTAAATGCCAGTGACACACCGCAAGCATGTGATCAGCAACTTTCACAAATATTAATTCAGCTAGAAGATTTAGAAAGCCAATTTAGTGATTATGATGAATTTTATAATGAAATTATCACTAAACGAGATGAGATATACGAAAATTTTGAACAACATAAGCAACAGCTTATGGATGCACAACAACGCCGTTGTCTGAATTTGATGACCGCGGCTGAACGTATTATTTCAGGGGTTATTAGGCGCAGCCAATCATTCAATCAGCAAGATAAGTTAAATAGTTACTTTGCTGGCGACCCTATGGTGTCTAAACTTAGACAGTTGATTGAACAGCTTCGAGAGCTTGACGACAATGTAAGAGCTGATGACATTGATGCTCAATTGAAAAATGCGAAAGAACAAGGCATCAGAGCACTTAGAGATAAAACGGATATTTATTCTGCCGACGGTAGTTTGGTGAAAATAGGTGAACATCAATTTTCGGTTAACCGCCAAAAGTTAGAATTAACGTTATTACCGCGCGATAGTTCTATGGTCTTACATATTAGTGGTAGTGAATATTTTGAAACGCTAGCAGATGATATGTTTGCAGGTACTGAATACCTTTGGCAGCAAGAGCTGATTTCTGAATCGGCAAAAGTGTATCGAGGCGAATATTTAGCAGCAACACTATTATTTGAAGCTGAATATTCAGGTAAAACTGAACTAGATAACTTAAAAGAAGCGGTAGCAAATAACGAAATAGGCGAAGTGGTCAGAAAAGCCGCAGAACCACGTTATCAAGAAGGTTATGACAAAGGTGTACACGATGCTGATGCGGCGTTAATTTTAACTCAATTACTTGCCTTGAGAGAATCTATTGGTTTGCTGGCTTACCCTGTAGCAGAGCGAAGACTCGCTGTACTCTTTTTCTCTGAAGGATTAGAAAGTAATGGACGAGAAGATTTGCTGCATCGAAGCAACAATCTGCATATCATGGAAGAAACCTTTGGTGACAGTCAATTACGTCAGCAACTCATTAAAGAGCTCGCTACGTTATTAGGTGCCTACATAGAAAGCCAGCCTTGGTTGAAGTGTGACACATCATTATCAGCAACTTATCTCCTACAAGAATTAGCTCAAGCTGAACAAAAATTTGTTATTAAAGAAAGTAGTGCTGAATTAGCAAGCCAGTTAAAAAGTCAGTTAAAGCATAAGAGCTTAGAAAAGAAAATCAGCGGTGCATTATCTGGGTGTTCAACATTAGAGCAAAAATATCAACTGCATTGGGCGTGGTTACAGTCTTTTTCTACGCATCAAGAAATGAATATTCATCAAGACGTGCTTGCTGAAGCATCAATTTTTATGTTGATGGAAGAACAATGTGAGTTTTATACCTCTCTTGCTGATACAGAATGTATTGTTGATGGCTTATTAGGGCAGCATGGGCAAATTACCGATAGAAAAATCAACATAAATTATCAAGAGTTTATTACGCGACTGCGTCAATTTAAAAATGAACATGAACCTGCATTCAAAGGCTTTCACGCCAAAAAGCAAAATGTATTAGAAGAACAACGCAAGCGCTTGCGTTTAGCCGAGTTCAAACCCAATGCTTTATCTTCTTTTGTACGAAATAAACTCATTAATGATGTGTATTTCCCAATTATAGGTACCAATTTAGCAAAACAAATTGGTGCGGCAGGTAATAAAAAACGTTCAGATCTTATGGGCTTATTATTACTCATATCTCCACCAGGTTATGGTAAAACAACGCTTATCGAATATGTTGCCAGCAAACTTGGTATGACCTTTTTCAAAATTAATTGTCCGTCTATAGGTCACGATCAATTATCACTCGATCCTGCTCAGGCAAATAATTCAACCGCTAAAAATGAAATTGAAAAAATTAACTTAGCGTTTGAAATGGGCAATAATGTGATGCTGTACCTTGATGATATTCAGCATACTAATCCCGAATTTCTACAAAAGTTTATCTCGTTATGTGATGGTTCAAGAAAAGTGGATGGTGTGTGGAATGGGATGAGTAAAACCTATGATATGCGCGGCAAAAAATTTGCGGTCGTTATGGCAGGTAACCCTTATACAGAATCAGGAGAAGCATTTAGTATTCCTGACATGTTAGCTAACAGAGCTGATATTTATAATTTAGGTGATACGCTAAGTGGTCGAGAGCACGAATTTTCTTTAAGTTTTATTGAAAACAGCTTAACCAGTAATAGCTACATTGCGCCACTGGCGACAAGAGATATGGCGGATCTCTATAACTTAGTCAAAATTGCTGATGGTGAGCAAGTAGCGACTACTGAATTAAAGCATAATTATTCTCAAGCTGAAGTGAATGAAATTGTCGCGGTTATTCAGCGTATTCGTAAGATCCAAGAAACCGTATTAAAAGCCAATGAGCAGTACATAGCATCTGCCGCGCAAGACGATAAATATCGCACTGAACCTCCGTTTAAGTTACAGGGTAGTTATCGTAATATGAATAAGATGGCAGAAAAAGTTGTTCCGGTAATGACCGAAGAAGAAGTCGAACAGCTTATTATTGACCATTACCGTGGAGAAGCTCAAACGTTGACTATAGGCGCGGAAGAAAACTTACTTAAACTCGGTGAATTGCGTGATACTCAAACGGATGAACAAAGCGTTCGCTGGAAACAAATTAAAGCTGATTTTGTTCGTCATCAAAGTCTTGGAGATAATGATAACCCCATTGCAGCGGTTGCTAGCCAAATATCATTATTACAAAAAGGGCTGAATCAAATAGGCGATGCATTGTCTCAATCTCAATCTACAGGTTTAGATACGTTAAATGAAACGCTAGCCAGCCTTAAGTTACAAGTGAATGTTGAACAACCAGATAATTCTGAGTTGGAACAAACACTGTCATTATTTAGTCAAAATATGGAATCTTTTCTAACACCATTAGTTACCGCGTTGCAAAGTAATAAGCATGTTGATCTTGAAATGATTAATACTTTACAGGCCTTAAACCTTACGACTGAAAAGTCAGTAAAAAGTTCGGAGACACATATTCAAAAAATCAGTAGAGAATTGGCATCGGGCAAACACAACAGCATTGATGAGGTGTCTGTTGATTAAAATCGATTACGCTGAATATACTGATGAAGAGTTAGAAGATGTTTGGCAACAAATAGATGATTCGGCATATGCTGAAAGGGCTGTAGAGATCTATCTTGTGATGCATAAAAGAAAAATTTCTCGCTTTGACGATCAACCTGAAGCATCTTCTTTTGAAAATGATTTAATCGGCTACCTTTGGTATTCAAATCATCTATATGATCGATACAATCAAGAAGAAGAGTATCAATATCAGTAACGTGAATTGTCTGCTAAAGAACAGAGGGTAGTGAAACTCATCGAAAAACGTTGCCAGTAAAAATGAGTAGCCATAGCTTAAAATAAGTATGGCTATTTTTTGTTAAGGTAATTAAACCAACTGAATCTACTTAAATAATTAAAGTAACTGTTCAATATCACCTTCACTCTTAAACACAACCGCTTTACTCAGTAGTTCATTTTTCTGTAAATATTTACCAATAGTGGTAAATGTTGTTGTATACACTTTCTCTGAATGATCTTTCGTTGAAACGTCATCGACAAACCAATTTCCTAACAATAACTTAAAAGGGTTCGTCTTTATTTTTTGTGGTTTAAAATGTTGCTCTGTATTACTTTTAAGCTTTGTGATATCAGTTGTTTGGTAAACACCGGCATTTAAAATATTTAATGTATGCTCTGTACAATTTTGAAAGGTGTTATTAAACGGGTTTGCAATAACAGAATAATTTTCATTATGTATTTGTTTGTCTTTACCGCTAGCAATAACGTCTATAATACGTTGTTGTATTTCGGGTGTTGGAATAATAATGCCTGCTTTTAATGTATTCACTCCCCAAAAAAAATCTACTGGGTAATCAATAACCAATTCACTTTTATCTAATTCACCTTCTTTTTGATAAAGGTTATGAATCGCATAACCTTTAACAGTTTCACCAGTATCAAGCGTAATTGTTGAATACACAGCAATGGCAGTATGAGTAAAATTTATTCCTTCGGGTAAGTCTTTTTCTGGTCGTCCAACGCGGCCGATTATAAATGCTCTAGCACCTTCTTGTGCGGCGTATAATTCTACTTTTTTAGCAAAGCTTTCAACATTTTCAACAGAAAATTGAATTTCTGTATTTTGAGCGCTTCCAGCGAAGGTTAGTGATGAAAATGATAAAGTTGAAATCATTATCGCGCTTAGTATTTGTTTCATTATAATGTCTCCTGTTTGTTCGCTTTAATCATTTGTGCAGGAGAAGGAGCTGCTGTAATTGTTTTATCTGTAATCTCAAGTGGGGTGGTTGAAAGCGCATTTTCCAT
>CAJWBY010000007.1 GCA_913020705.1 uncultured Colwellia sp. | reverse complement strand
AAAGCGAGTACTCGGTGAAAATAAAGACTTTACTTGAATGCGATCCACACCAGGAATGAAAAACAGCTGATCATGAACACCTTTTAAAGCATTAAAAAAAGGTTCGTTAAATATGTCCCCCTCTTTATCACAGACTGAAATAAGCACATTATTAGCGCCTCCGAAATTTTCTCGGTATTCCAAGTATGTTTTCATATAGGTATGGTTGAGAGGAATGTGCTTGGTAAAAGCAGCATCAAGCTTTATTTGACTCGCTTGAAAAACAAGAAAAATACTCGCTAATACGAAAGCTGTGAGTACAAGAACTCTTTTACGAAACATAGTCGTTTCGATAACATTGATAAGTGATTCTATTTTCATTTAATTTACTTCATCTACTTCATTTTAATTGGTGGTACTAACATTTATCTACTGACTTTATTTAATATTAGCCTGCGGAATGACTTTAATACCAACTTCAGAGACTATAATAAGCTGATTTTTAAACCAAACACCGCTGATTAAAGATTTACCATCAGCTTGAGGGTTTAAAGAAAAGCTAATACCGTCATCATCACTTTTTAAAATTACACCGTTGTTTCCTAAAACATAAATGCTTCCATTATCTCCTAAAACGATGGAGTTTAATAAAGCTTGTGTCCCGGTTTTAATATGCTGCCAAGGAGATCCGTTTTTCAAACTCCTAAAAACATTCCCGCGCAAGCCAACAACAAGTAAATTTCCTTGGTGAGTGCGAGAAATGTCATTGAATGACCCTTGATAAATTTCATCAAACGGTAACCATTTTTTCGCAAAATCACTACTCTTGGCAATTAAACCAACTTCCCCTACCATATAGAGGGTACGACCATCTTTAAATATACCGTTAAAATGTGCAAGGATACTACTTTGCTCATCTAAATAAGCTTCTTCATCTTCTTGTTTTAATTCTTCCAGGTATTCTAGGTCTTCTGGTAAAAGAAATTCATCATGGAACTCAAACAACCAGTTTTGACCACCATCATTGGTACGATATAATTGTCCATAAGCTCCTATAGCAATACCTTGCTGGCTATCTTTGAAAGTAACATCGAGTAATGGCTTTTCTTTCTCAGGTAAAAACTGCTGTATTACCCAATTTTCGCCACCATCTTGAGAAAATAATATTGTCGCATCATGTCCAACAGCCCAACCATGCGATTCATCAACAAAATATACTGCAGTTAAAGTAGTTCGTACCGGTACGTTAGCTTGACGCCAAGTGATGGCATCATTTGAGAGTAATATATGGCCACGTTCACCTACAGCGACAAGCTGTTTATCATTGATTTTAATAATATCTAGCATCAGTGATTTACTGGCTAGAGGCGCTTGCATAGCAGGTAGTTGCTGTGAAAAAGCATTTAGGATAAATAAGGTACTAAGAAGAAAGGCCAACAAACGTTGCATAAACAAGGGTACTCATTCGTTAATAATTAAAGTATTACTTTTATGACTTCATCCATGAAATGCTAAAATTTAATACATTTTAATGTAAAACGGCTGACACTAGCCAGCCGTGATTCAACTTTACAGATTTAAACGCTATCTACGACCTTCACGTTTCAATGCAGAAGATGTAAATGAAACATCTTTCAATTTAGCTGAAAAGTCATACATTTTCGCTTCATTATCTAAGCCCATCGCAATATAACGACGAGACTGAAGATCATGGAATACTTCAAGTGTAGACCATTGTGTAGGAACTTCGTAATAATTTATACCATGAGCTACACCAACACGGTATAACTCGTCACGGTTATCATAAATGTCTGTTACCGCAATTTGCCAGCTATCTTCATCAATAAAGAAAACACGTTTTTTATAGGTATGACGTGTATCTGACTTTAAACTCGCTTCAACAACCCAAACACGATGCTTTTCATAACGAACATGTTCTGGATTAATATGACCTGGTTGTAAAATATCTTCATATTTCAGTGAATCGCTATGTAAACGATAATCATTATAAGGAATGAGTAACTCTTGCTTTCCTTTTAATGCCCAGTTGTAACGATTTGGTGCACCATTAAACATATCAAAATCATCAGTAGTACGCAGTCCATCAGACGCTGTTCCTGGCGTATCATAAGCAACATTCGGCGCACGACGAACACGACGCTGACCTGTATTGTATGTCCATGCTTGACGAGGAGTTTGTATTTGATTCATTGTCTCATGAACTAATAATGCGGTACCTGCTAAACGAGCTGGTTCAGTAACTTTTTGCTTAAACTTAAACAAAATATTAGTTTCTTTAAGTTTTGCTGCCGAAGCTAATTTTTCACCATAAGGGATCATCAACTGATCATCAAAACCTAGGTAGGTATAATCACCAGAAGCTGTTGGCGCTGCTTGTCCACCTTGTCGAGTAATTGCTTCACCACGATAACGTAAAATATGGTTCCAAATAGCTTCTAAACCATCTTTAGGTACAGGAAATGGAATGCCCACTGCAGCATTTTCAATACCGTTACCTCCTTCAACTAATTCTGTACGTCCAGCATTATCAATACTCGCTTTATAAACATGCTCAGGATAAGAAGCAGAGCGTCTTGATTGATACACATTCATCTTGTAAGTGTCTGGATACGTCTCAAAAAGCTTAACCTGACCTGGTGTTAACATCGCTTTGTACTGCGCTACATTAGCTGCTGTAATTGTGTATTCAACGTTATCCGTTGAAAATGGATCAATATGGTGATCACCTACAGTATATCCCGCAGGAGCTGATGTGATTCCGCCATTCCACGCTGGAATTGAACCATCTTTATTCGCGCCACGAACCGCACCCATTGGCGTTAATTCGTTATTTAACTTTGCGACTTCCGCTGGAGAAACTTTAGCAAGAGTTGCAGTTGACAATAGAGCCATACTTACTGCAACTGAGGCTAATGTTAATTTTTTAATTGAATTTTTCATATTAGTTCTCATTAACTTAGCCTTAGATTGAATATTTAATACTGAATGATATGTAATCGCGGTCTTCCATTTGATTGGTCGTACCTACACCATCCCAAAAACCGTTATAGCTTATGTCAGCTGACCAACGGCTTTGATAATCAAAATTAATACCTAAAGCAACTGATTTGCGTTCTTCAACAAATAAGAATAATGGATCTGGCGTTGTACCTTTAACATCATGAGAATAAACAACGCGAGGTGAAACATTAATACCAGCAATCACATTATTAAAATCTAACTTGACAACAGCACGATAGCCCCAAGCAAATTCATCTGGGAACGGGTTAGTTTCAACACCATCTTGAACGGCAAGTTCTAAACCTTCTTTACCAAAAATACCACCATTACGCGCTGTACCTGGACCGTTTAAGCGTAATACGTCTGGGTCAGGCATATCTTGAATGTTGATACCACCAACTTCTAATAAAGTCGTTAACTGACTTGCGCCAAATGATGGACCCCAAAGGTGTGTTAATGTCATTTGTGCTTGTAGTGTATCAGATAAGATAAAACCATTTGCGCGTTCTCCAGCTTGGAAAATTGGCATTTGAGAGATACCGTCAAGCTCGCTACGACCTTGATCATTTGCTAATTGCTGTGGCATAGCAGCAAACAATAATTCAACATCATCAATCTGTAATGGCTCATCTTGTCGGTAAGTTACTTCACCAGCAACAGACGTTGTGCCTAAAACAGTATTAAAGCTCATTGCGTAAAGTTTAATATCTTCTACATAATCGAGTTCAACTCTTGAGAATGCATTAAGATTAGTATAATTTTCAACAGTTATATCATTATTAACTAAATAACCAAGATCACCACCCAATTGCCCTGTTGTTAACAAATCACCAATAAGCGTTTCAGTTTTAAAATCAGCTGTAATACCTGAGAATACAGGACGGCGGCTATGATAATTCATGTGATATAAACTGATTTCGGTATCATTTAGCTCAGGGAAAAACCAAGATAATTTCAGACCATATTGTCCGCCGTCATCAGGTTCGTTTTCAGCATCGCTTTGTCTAAGTGTTAATTTAGTTGGAAAAGCACCTAAATATGCTGACGCCGCGCTAGCCATTGGAATACTTCCATCAGCAATGCTAGCACCAAGTGCATTTAAACCATTAATTAAATAATCTAGATCCATATCTGGATTACTAGCAAAACCTAACTGAACATTATTATATTGACCACCGTCTCCAGCAAAATCATTTGTAGAGAAGTAACTACCCGGTGCAGGTAAAACTGTTTTTTCCCAATTATATTGATAGAAGGCTTCAATGTTGAAATTCTCGGTAACGCCTAGTGACGCCCAAACGGCACCGAAAGGAATAAATGCTTCTTTCAATTCTGAACCGGGTGCACGAAGACGTGCAATATCTACAGGGTTAAGCTCACTGATACCATGCGAGATTAATGTACTTTCTCCCCAGCTAATCACCTGTTGACCAACACGAACAGAAAAAGGCATTTCGCCTATTTCAAAATCGCCATAAACAAAAGCATCAAGTAATCTCACGTCACTACATAATTGATTACTTGCTTCATCATCACGACAAGGGTCGTTATTAACACCAGATAAAGGGTTAGTCCATGCTCTATCGCTATCGCTCATTTCCATATCATAGAAATACATACCACGAGCAAAAAATCCGAAATTTCCATAGCGAATATCAAGGTCGTGTGAGCCTTTAATTATCTGAGAAAAGCTATCGCCTGAATTATAATTAAGGTTAGCGTTATCGCCATTGGTTGAGTAACCACCTTGGCCATTCCATACCGTTCCAGCATCTGGATTTACATTTAATGATGGATGGTAGCTGCTAAAATCAAAACCATTATTAAAGTTATTGGATTTACCAACATTGTCATTCCAATTACGGTCTTCTACACGCCAACTTTGACCATAACTAAACGTTGAATCAAAGCTAATGTCGAAGTTGCCTAATGTAAAGTTTTTGGCTTGTACTTGGCCTGCTGTAGCCAAACAAACAAGTGCAGCAGTTATACTTGCAGCCAGAGGCTTTTTGTAAAACATGTTGCGAGGGCTATAATTCATTTAATCTCTCCCCAGAGCGTGTAGATTGTATTTTATTTTTATCATTGCTACTTACATTGAAATAAGTACTCTAAAACAATAATTGCATCATTTTATCAATGGTGCAAGAGGTAAAAACAATTGATAAGACCCAGTGTTTTAATGACTTCTAATCAATAAAAACCTAATTGCACAACCGTGTTTTAAACAAACGTTTAAAACAAAATTTTCTACATATAGTTTTCAACAAGTATTTACTTGTATTAAGTGTTGCAGAGAATTTAGTGAGTGAGCTTCAAACACATCAGATGGTCGGACCACTGTTTAAAGCTAATACTCTAATTATCTAATTTTTGTTAAAGATAAAAATTTATTATTTTTAGTTTCCATACAAAAACAACCGTTAATACCATTAGATAATAAATAATTTCGCATATGCATTGCTGGAAATTGAACTCTAGTACCTGTTGTAGTTGTAACTACTATCTGCTGCGCTTTCCCTTCATAATATGGAAAGAATTCAGCAGCAGTCATATTTATAGCAAAGTAATATTTCATAGAACATTTAGGGTACTAAGGCGGCATCAAGTTTTTCTTTTAAATCTTTAGATAAATTATCTAATTTAATCAATTTATCTAATTCTGCTCGCATTAACTGCTGCCTTATTAGATCAAACGATTTAAATTGAATAAGCGGTGTAATCAATCTTGACGCAACTTGAGGGTTTATTTCATTCATCAAAGCAATTTGTTTAGCAATAAACTGATAGCCCTGCCCTGATACACAATGAAAATAACGAGGATTATTAACGCTGAAGTTACCAAGTAAAGATCTTGCTCGGTTAGGGTTCTTTAAACTAAAAAGTGGGTGCAATAGCAGTTTTTCAAGGGAGCTAAAAATAGTACTCGTTGATTGTTGAGCAGCAATACTGAACCACTTATCCATAACTAAAGGGGTGGCGTGCCATTTTTTCTCAAAATGTTGTAACTGTGCATCAAAGTCAGGCAAATTATTTTTAGCTGAGCATACAAGTGCCGCGAGTGTATCAGTCATATTATCCGATGTTTGATATTGTTGTGATACATATTGTTTATCTTCATCAAGTAAAGATAAATATGCTAAGCAAACATTTTTTAGTGCTCTTTCGCCAACTTCATTACCGCCATATTTATATTTAGTGGCCGTGTTCTTAGCGTATGCTGTTTTAAAACACTCTGTTAAACCTTCTACTAAAAACAGCTTAACCGTTGAAATAGCATTCACCACTTTTATCGGGTCTACTTGCTCTATTTCGGCAATAACTTCATCAAAACTAGGTAACGTTAACTGCTCTGCTTTAAGTGCATTATCAATTTTAGCATCAAAAATAGCACGGTAAATAATCAATAGACTTTGAGGTAAAACAAAATTTTCGTCATCAACTAATGCTTTAATGTAATTCAACATTAACTGCTGACCTGCATCCCAACGACAAAACTCGTCATCAGCAAAAGCCATAATTGTTGTCAGGTCTTTATCCGTTTGTTTAAATGACAATTTTACCGGTGCAGAAAAACCAGCTAAAACCGCTAATACAGGCTTTTCCGCATAACCATCAAATCTCCATATTTGTTGTTCTGATGTTAACTGAAGTAATTCATTTTTTACTACTTTATTATTTTCAATAAGTTCTATAGCTATTGGTATATGAAGTGCTTCACCTGCTTTGTCACCTTTCTGTAAAGGAATTTTCTGTTCGATGGTTAATTGGTACTGACCGTCTGCAAAACTTTCATCAATATGTAATATCGGCGTACCCGACTGATGATACCAATTTTTGAATAACGTAAGATCTACGCCTGTAGCATCAGACATAGCATTTATAAAGTCATCACAAGTAACAGCCATTCCATCGAAACGCGTAAAGTATAAATCCATTCCTTTTCTGAAGTTATTTTTCCCTAATAGGGTATGGATCATTCGAATGACTTCTGCACCTTTTTCATAAACCGTTAAGGTGTAAAAATTATTCATTTCAAGTACTTTTTCAGGACGGATTGGATGTGCCATTGGACCAGCATCTTCAGCAAACTGTTGAGCGCGTAACAATCTAACATTTTGAATGCGGTTTACTGTTGCGCTATGCATATCGGCGCTAAATTGTTGATCACGAAATACGGTTAAACCTTCTTTCAAACTTAATTGAAACCAGTCTCGGCAAGTTACACGGTTACCTGTCCAGTTATGGAAATATTCATGACCAATAACTGCTTCAATATTGAAAAAATCAACATCAGTGCCGCTTTCATCATCGGCTAAAACAAATTTCGAATTAAAAACGTTTAAACCTTTATTCTCCATTGCCCCCATATTGAAAAAATCGACAGCTACAATCATGTATATATCAAGATCATAGGCTAAGCCAAATGTTTCTTCGTCCCAAAGCATCGACTTCTTGAGTGACGACATTGCATGATGAGCCTTATGTAAATTTCCTTTATCAACAAATATTTCTAATGCAACTTCTCTATTTTCTACTGTCGTAAAAGTATCACTCAATAAATCAAAGTCACCTGCTACTAATGCAAATAAATAACAAGGTTTTGGGTGCGGATCAAGCCAGCATGTATAGTGCTTACCTTCAGGTAAATCACCTTCTTCTGTTTTGTTACCGTTGGATAATAAATACGGATATTGCTCTTTGTCTGCTATCACTTTCGTTGAAAATATTGCCATAACATCAGGGCGATCTAAGTAATAGGTGATACGTCTGAAACCTTCTGCTTCACATTGCGTACAAAAAGCACCACCTGACTTAAATAGCCCTTCAAGTGAGGTATTATTGAGGGGGTCAATTTCTGTTACTATTGTTAAAATGAATTCATCAATATTAATATCAATTGTTAACTGAGTTGTACTTGTCTGAAAACTATTGTTTGCAAGTGCTTCCCCATTAACCTGCAATGAAACAAGTTTAAGTTGCTCACCATCAAGCACTAATTTTTTTGCGTCTTTGTTTTCTCGTTTGATTGTCATTTTATTGGTAACAATTGTTGATGCGTCTGCAAGTTCGAATGTTAAATCGACTTTGCTAATTGAGAAATTTGAAACTTGGTAATCTGATAAAAAACGAGCGGTAAAGTCAGTCATAGGATATTCCTTTGAAAAATATAAAGCCTGCAGAAACAGGCTTTATATTATGTCGAGATTAAGCATACTTAAAGTATGAATTATTCATCATTTGTAATTAATTGATTTGATATAATTGTTTTATGCCTCAGCATCATTACTTGTTAACATTTTAATTTTAAAACCGGTATAACCATATATAACAGCAATTACCGGATTAATTAAATTAAAGAAACAATAAAAAATATAGTCATACGAAGTTAAGGCTAATGCACCAAACATGAACGCACCACAGGTATTCCACGGAATTAATGGTGAAGTAATGGTACCTGAATCTTCTAAAGTACGACTTAATAATGTCGGATGAAAACCTCTGCGTTTAAATTCTGCTTTAAACATTCTTCCTGGCATAACTATCGCCATGTATTGATCTGCTGTGATTAAGTTGGTACCGATACATGTAGCCACTGTACTGGCAATTAAGCTACCTGTAGATTTAGCCGTAGATAAGATTGCCTTAACAAACTTATCTAACATGCCGAGATGCTCTAATACCGCACCAAAACTTAACGCACACATGACTAACCAAATCGTGTTTAGCATACTAGACATACCACCACGACTTAGCAGTTCATCTATTTGTTTATTACCTGTATTAACAACAACACCATCAAAAAATGCGGTCCAAACGACCATAATGTAAGCTTTAGCTCCACTCACACCTTCTGAGGCCATGTTCAAAATAAGCTCTTGTTGGAAGATCAACGCCCAAACAGCACCAATTAACGCGCCTATTGCAACAGCAGGAAATGCTGGAACTTTTTTGAAGGCTAAAAAAAGTAGAATAAATAAAGGGATAAGGTTGAGTACTGAAATATTATACGTAGCATCAAGTGTTGTTAGCAACGTATCAATACTTGCTGTATCACCGGTAACTGCCGATGAATGGTCAAAACCTATAATAAGGAACAATGTAAGCGCAATGCTAATTGATGGTATTGTGGTCCACAACATATAACGAATATGTTCAAATAATTCACTACCCGCTACAGCGGGTGCAAGGTTTGTCGTTTCAGATAAAGGAGATAATTTGTCACCAAAATAAGCCCCCGAAATAACCGCACCAGCAGTAACTGCGCTCGACATTTCAAAACCACTGGCAATACCAATAAATGCAACCCCAACTGTTGCAGCTGTTGTCCAAGAGCTACCAATGCTCATTGCGACAATACCACAAACTAAACATGCAGCTGCGTAGAACCAACTTGGATCTATGATTTGTAAACCATAATAAACCATCGTTGGAACAGTACCGGAAAGTAGCCATGTACCTATTAAGGAACCAACCGCTAATAAAATTAAAATAGCACCAAGAGAGATTGAAATACCGCCAACAATCGCTTTTTCAATTGATTGCCATGTATGACCATTTTTAATGCCGATTACGATTGCTATTCCCATAGCAAGTAATAAAGCTATTTGATTCGGTCCAAAAGATGAGTTGTCAGCAAAGTACCCTACTGCTGCCGTTAGCATTACAACTAAAGCAATAATAGGAATTAAAGCGTCAAGCATACTTGGAGCTTTAGGAGAGTTAGTTACTATTTTATCGTTATTTATTTCTGGTTCTGTCATGTGTAATGCTGACCTTTAATTTTTATTATTATGATTTGATTTATCTGTTACAAACTTGTCTAACTGTATATTGGGCCTAATTGATTAACTTTTTCATTATAGTCTTATAGACCGTAATTTGAATACCTTAATCAAACAGTGATTAGCTATTTTTTTTACAGAAAAGCCGCAATAAAGCGGCTTTTTTTATTTTACTTTGCTTAATTACTTCTTAGCTACCTTGCCAATAGAAATTAAATCAAAAGTGATTTTTGCTGTTTCATCTAGAAATGGATCTAGCTCTTCTAACTCATCAGGTAAATCTTCAAGTGATTCCACCTTCTCTTTACCCATTACAACTAAACGTTCATTGGCACGTACAAGTTGTTTTTCTTTACGTTCTTCACGCTTTTTCTTACGTTCGAGAAGCTTTAAAGAGATTGTTTTATCATCTTTTTCTTTCTTATAATTAACAATATCATCGAGTAAATAATTGAATTCACGATTAGTTTTAACACGTTCAGTGTGTAATGAGTTTAAATATGACAAGTCATTAGATAAGTTACCTAAACGTTGGTACCTTGCCTTCGGTATTTGATCCCATGGCAATGCATTTTTTTCTTTACTTTCACCCCAATCTTCTGGGTCAACAGCGGTAGGAAAAGCGATATCTGGTAATACACCTCTATGCTGAGTGCTACCACCATTTATACGATAAAATTTTGCGATGGTAAATTGGATACTACCAAAAGGATTTTCATAAAGGTCATAAACACGACCTAACCCACGATGCTGCTGAACAGTGCCTTTGCCAAAAGTATGCTCGCCAACAATAACACCACGTCCGTAATCTTGAATAGCTGCAGCAAATATTTCTGATGCAGAAGCACTGTATCGATCAACCATAACAGTTAAGGAACCGCTATAAGAACTTACACCATCATCGTCACTATTTACTTGCACTCGATTTGCACCGTCACGTACTTGAACAACAGGGCCCTTATCAATAAACAATCCTGTTAATAATGTTGCTTCGCGTAACGAACCACCACCATTGCCACGTAAATCTACAATAATACCTGAAATGTTTTCAGCTTTTAATTTATCTAGCTCTTTCTTAACATCACGAGATAAATTGTTGTAAAAACTAGGAATAGTAATAACACCTATTTTTTTGGAATTTACATCATCTTTATTTTCAAAATAAACTTCTGATTTTGCAGCTCTATCTTCCAAAACTATTTTGTCACGAACGATGGTTACCACTTTTATAACAGCATCATCTTCAGCTTCAGCGGGTAAAATTTGTAATCGAACTGTTGTGCCTTTAGGACCTTTTATCAAATCAACTACGTCATCTAAACGCCAGCCAATAACATCTTCAAATTTATCTTCGTCTTGAGCAACACCGACTATTCTATCTTTAGGCTTAACGTTATTAGACTTATCTGCTGGTCCACCGGGAACAACACTGTTTATAACCGTATAGTCTTCTTCTGCTCTAAGTACTGCGCCAATCCCTTCAAGAGACAAGTTCATGTCCATTTGAAATTTTTCAGCGTTTCTAGGTGATAAATAAGAGGTATGGGGTTCTACAACACGAGCAAAGCTATTCATGACGACTTGAAAAACATCTTCACTTTCACTTTGTTTTAATCTTTTAATGGCATAACGGTAACGTTTGCCTAAAACCTCTTGAATTTTAGGCCATTCTTTACCCGTTAACGTTAAATTAAGTGCATCATACTTAACCTTTAAACGCCATAATGCATTTAGTTCATCGAGATTTTTTGGCCATGCAGCGTCTTCTCGGTCAAAATTATATACTTCGTCTTTAGTAAAATCGAATGACTCTTTTTCTAAAAGACTTAACGCATATTCATATCGCTCTAAACGTCTCTGTTGATTTAGATTAAATATTTCATAGGCCACATCTAACTTGCCACGTGCAATTACACGGTCAAATTCGAAGCGATATTTTTGAAAAGCATCAACATCTGTAGCTAAAAAAACATTTCGAGCATAATCAAGTTGTTTTATATAACGGTCAAATATTTTTTCAGAAAGGGCATCATCCATCTTCACTTGCGTGTAATGCGCACGAGTAAACTGCGCTGTAACGCGTTTACTCGATGTGGCATGCTGGCTTTCAGGGGCCAAGATGGGAAGAGTGTCTACATTTTCGAGACTTTCTACAGCAAAAGAACTCATTGCTGACATTGATAAAGAAACGGCAATTGCGATACGACAAATTTTTAGCATGCCCAAATACTCCAATTTATTCAGTAAATATATTTTTAATTTGTGTCTTAACAACCATTCCTGAATTTAATTGTACACTCACATCTTTCCCAGCAACTTCAGTGATAACAGCATCCATAGGTGAATTACCTAATTTAACTTTTACACTTTTACCAACAATAACTGCGCTGGTATCAACTGGAACAAGTTTAACCTCAGCTTTTACTTCAGTACGTTTTGTAGATTTTACCGACTTAAATTTAGCTTGCTTTTCTTGTTTGTCTTTCTGTGTTACTTGACTGTGAGCAGACGATTTTGTTTCAGAAACATTGTCCGACTTATTAAGCTTAGAACCCTTATAAGGTTTTTTGCCTGTTTTGTCGTGTTTAATTTTGTTACCAAATTTTTCTTGGCTCTCTTTTAATGTCTTAATTGCGTAGTCAGCTTGCTCTTGATCAATCTCAGCAGAATCATTTCCGTCAATATCAACGCGAAAGTTTCCTAACTTAACAGCCTTTAAGTAACGCCAGCTACTTGTGTAGTGTCTTAATGCTTGGCGTAAACGTGTTTTACTTACCGTTTCATCTTCTATCAACTTTTCAGATAAATCTTGAAAGATACCAATTTTAAGCGCTTTTGCAGGCCCATCAATTGAAAAACACTTAGGAAATTTTTCAGCTAAATAAGCGATAATTTCTTTTGTGCTTAAACGCTTAACTTCAGCGTCTTGCTCAACCGTCACTGGTGCTTGCTCTGTAACTTCAGCATTAACTTCGGTTTCAGTGCTAGTAGTGTCTGTTTTGATAACTTCGTTTTCTATTTTAGTGTCCATAAATACAACTTTTTTAAAAATGCTTAAATCTTAAGTGGTTAAATCTTGAAGGTACTGTTCACGGTTATCCAACAAATGTTGGCACCAATCATAAATATCTTCACTTTCTATTTCTGGTAATGATTCTTGGCTGATCCAATAATCCCAAACCAAGGATAATAACTGCGCTAATATCTCTGGTTCAATATCTTCTTCAGCTAAATCATAAATCAGATGATAAATTTCGTTTATACGTTCAGCAATAAATTCTTCTTGTCCGTCCCAGTCACCTACAACACTTTCGCAGACAAGATAATCATGAATAATGATAATTTCTTTCATTAGTTTATCACGCCATGCTTGATCATGATATTTTCAAACAAATTTATTATTGCTTCGAGCCCTTGTTGATCATTTTCATCAAAATGATCGTATGCCGTACTATCTAAATCAAGGACTGCGATGACTTCATTATTAAGTTTAACGGGAATAACAATTTCTGAGTTTGTAGTTGCATCACACGCAATATGACCATCAAAGTTGTGAACATCTGCAATTCGTAGAGTAATACTCTGGCTAACGGCATTACCGCAAACGCCTGTACCAACAGGAATGCGAATACATGCAACTTTTCCTTGGAATGGACCTAATACTAGCTCATTTTTAATTAATCGGTAAAAACCAACCCAATTTACTTGAGGCAAGTGTTCAAAAAGCAAAGCACTAATGTTTGCCATATTAGCAATAATATCAGGCTCATCGTTAATTAAAGCATCAACTTGTTGATAAAGTTCTTGATATAATTCATTTTTGTTCATAAATAGCAGTATTCTTAGTTTATCAAAGATAAATGATGGTCAAAAAGCGCATAACATAACCCGATATACTGCGAAGTTAAAGCTCTTATTACAGATTTAATGCAGTTTTTGCCTATATTTCGTCTAAATCGATAAACACAGGTCGTTATTTATCTTATTTAATCGTTTAACTTACATGCTAATATTATCAACTATATAGATTAGTTATTAAACATTTCAAGTATTAACGAATTGCCCAATGCTTGATTTCTTGTTCTGTAAGGAATTGTTCAGCATTATCACCTTGCATTAGAGCCAATGTTGCTAGTAAACCTGCTTGAATACATTGTGGTGCTAAAACAGTAATTGAACGAGGTGCGTTATCAATTGGCCAGCCAGTTTTTGCGTTAAGAATATGACTATAACGTTTGCCATTTTTTAGTAAAAAACGTTTAGCATCACCACTTGTTGCTAATGCACCTTTAAATAAAGATACCACCATTGTTTTCTTATCAACAAAACCAGGATGTTCAACGCCAACTTGCCAAGGAGCGCCATTTTGGCGTATATCGTTTGTTGCTAAGTCACCACCAAGGTTCACCAATACTGGCTGTTTTGTTAGTCCATTGATTAATAACAATGCTCGGTCAACAGCATACTCTTTGCCAATACCGCCAAAATCAATTTCCATGTGTGCTGGCAGAATAATTTTTTCATTATCATATTCTACTTTTTGCCAGCCAACATTCTTCAATTCTTTCGCAATAGAATCCTGACTAGGAATATTGTCAGTACAATCAAAACGCCATACTTTTCTTAGCACACCTGATGTTAAGTCAAAAACCCCTTCACTGAGTTGGTAACAGGTATCCGCAAAATTTAATAATGCGAACGTTTCATCATCAATTTTGATTGGATTTCCATGACTTAAATTAATTTGACTACAAAGGCTTTGAGGATTGTATCGGCTATATTTATCTTCAATACGCCAGACTTCAGTACTAATTTCTTTGCCAATTTTATTAGCAAGTATCCTATTCGATGTTTCAATAATTACCTCACAAGCACTTGCCATTGCATCAAATTGAACGTAAAACCCGTCTTCTCGCTCGGTAATAAGTATTTCTCTTATCTTACTCAATTTTTAACCTGCTATATTATTTACAAACAATAATGATAAATATTTAAAAATATACGCTGGATGTCCGAGGTATAGATAAAAATAAAGCCCTTATTTATTAAATAAGAGCTTATAACATAACTTATGACTAAATAAAGGCCACTGATTTATATTTTCTACTTAAAACGAATAACTAACCTGAGCAATAATTGCATCTATGCTTTCGTATAAATCCATATCAGCTAAAGCTCCTGGAGCTTTATGCCCTGCACTTTCAGGACTTTGGCTATAATATTCAAGTCTAAAAGATAAATCATTACCACCGTCCAATTTCATACCATATTTTAAACCTATCGTATAAGCTGTCATTTCTCCTATACGATAATCTGCACTTGCAAACTCCGGTAATGTTTCACCTTGCATTAAGAATGGTTGATAAAACTCAGCAGCTGTTTGTTGATAAAAACGTAAATGAGGTTCTAAATAACTTCCATCCCCTAAAGGGATATAAAAGCGTGTGTCAACGGTATGAGAATCAATTTCCCAGTCATCCCACATGTAACGATATGACACATCTAGAATAACCTCATCAAAATGATATTTCGTTTGTGCAAATACGCTTTGCTTTGTGCGTTCATCAGGGCGATTTTCATACAGATAATCTTGAGCAATGCCGCTATTATTAACTAAACTTAATATTTTAAATGGGTCCGTTAAATAACCATCGACAATTGAATATGAATAGTTGAATTGTGTCACCATGTTACGATTTATCACTTGCGTAAAACCGACCATCACATCTGAAGTGGTTTTATCATCATCACTACCGATTCTTGTGGCCTCATGGCCACCTTTATCTTCATTATCGTGATAAGCGACAGGCATAGATGCAAATGATTTAGGTATACCACCTTCGGGTGTAAATGTGTCTTGAAAGTGACTTAAACCAAATGAAATTGTCGAATTTTTCTTGTTAAAATCATAAGCAATATTGCCATTAACACCCAAAGATAAGTAATCATACTCTTTAGACATATGAGCTCCGACACTGCCAGTATAGTTTTGCGCAAGTGCTTGAGTCCACTGTGCATTAAATTGAACGCGGGTATCATGAAAGGTATCATCAAGGGGCGTATCATCGGCCTTGATATTATAATCACCTTTACCTGAAGGTCTTGTAAACGTTTGTATATCTGGCTGTGCAACGGCACCATTAGCAGAAGCGCCGGTTAAAGCATCAATGGTTAATTTCAAATTTAAAATACTGTCATCATTGTAGGTTTTCTTTGCGTTAAATATCGCTTCAGCGGCTGAAACCCGATCAGCTTCGCTGTAGTATAGAAAGGCAGAGTCAAACGACCATGCGTCTTCAGTAGTTGTATCAGAAGATAAAGGAGCGGCTTGCGCTGCAGTAAATAAAGCGGTTGTCGCTAGAGTTAACGCTGCCTTAAGGTTTTGGCTTTGGATTTTATTTTTCATTTTCGTCACCTATTAATTACAACCGCAACCACCGCCGCCAAAACTTTTTCCGCCGCTTGATGCTTCTTTACTAAAGTAAATATGGTCATCAAGCGATGCATCTATAGGTGAAGAAATTAATGCCATTTGCTCTTTTGCTAGTAAATCTCGTTCCCAAGGTTCAACACCTAAGCTAGAACAACCAGACGCTACAGTAACCGCAGCAAAAACCAGTGAATATTTAAATGTATGATTCATTTCAAAGCCTCATTATTTTTTTCTTTTGAATTACAGAACAAAAGTATGTTTATAGCGTTATTTTTCACAAGATGTGTTCACTGAAATACCATCAAGAGTAAGAATTAATTTTAATCATAAAGCAGTATTCTTAAGGAAAGCTTAAGAAAACCTCAGAAAATAAATTTTAAGTCTCTCCTCCAAAAATGGTGAGCTCTCCTTTATCCATCCACAATGGGTATTGGGTCATAACCTTGCTAAACATACGACTCTGTAAATATTGATTTAACCACGCTCGTAATTTGGGGTATGGTGATTGTAAATACCATTGGCGCTCTACTTTTGAGAATTTACGAATGAAAGGTAACAAGGCGATATCTGCTAAACTATTTTTGTCAGACATAAGGAAATCGTTGACCTGTAATCGTTGTTCTAAATCCATAATGTATTTTTCACAAGCTTTTCGGTCATTTTCAAGAGTGTCTTCATGGTAACGTTTTGCACATTGATATTTATCAAAGCATGTTTTAAATTCATTATCGAACTGTGAAATAAGCGATAACATCTCTGGTAATAAGTGAGGTGTTTCACCATGCAATAAATTATCGGGGTCACTTTCATTTAAAGCCCATAACATAACCTCTAAACTTTCATCAATTACTTGGGGCTGTTCAAATTCATTTCCTATAACTAGAACTGGAACTGTTCCTTTAGGAGATGCTGCAAGCATTTCATCCGGTTTGTTACTTAAAACCAAATCTCGAAGTGCAACTTTTTGTTTTGCATAATATATTGCGACTCTGGCACGCATGGCATACGGACAGTTTCGAAGTGAATAAAGGACAGGTAAGGTTAAATTTGACGTCATGGTGATTTTTTTTATAAAAAATATACAAGAATAAGTTACTTTAACGGTATTCATTGAGGAAATATATCGGTAAAATCGCCACCTTTAAATTTAAGTGAAAGATAAGTGACCCCATGGATCCAAAAATAGAATTATTAGCACCCGGCGGTGATGTCGAAGCAATTAAAGCAGCAATTATTGCTGGCGCCGATGCCGTTTATTGTGGCCTAGATACGTTTAACGCCCGAAATCGTGCTACTAATATCTCATTTGATCAACTTGTTGGTGTTATTCGCTTAGCGCATCGTTATCAATGTGAAATATTTTTAACATTGAATGTTGTCATTTTAGAACGCGAATTTACTTCACTCGCAAAATTATTAACCAAACTTGCTAATACCACCCTTGATGGTGTTATTGTCCAAGATATTGGCATGTTCTATCTACTTAAAAAGCACTTTCCAACACTAGACATTCACGCATCAACTCAATTAACTACCCATAATGTCGGTCAAATTCCCTTCTTGAAAAAGTTAGGTGCTTCACGTGTCAACTTATCAAGAGAATTAAATTTACGTGAAATTACCGCGATGACAGCAGCAGGTAGAGAACACGAAACCTTAGTCGAAGTGTTTGTGCATGGCTCTCTATGTGTCGCATTTTCTGGTTTATGTTATTCAACGTCAGCCAGTGTCGGAAATTCAGGTAATCGTGGGCGTTGTAGTCAAGCCTGTCGTGAAGAATATCAACCAACAGAAACAGGTAATAAATTCCCGTTAAACATTAAAGATAATTCGGCATTTTTTGATTTACCTGCGCTGATTGAGGCGGGTGTCCATTCATTTAAAATTGAAGGTCGAATTAAAGGTGCTAGCTACGTTCACACGGTTGTTGATAGTTTTCGTAAACAAATTGATGGTTTTCTGAAAACTGGCGAACTGCTTGAAGATGGTGAACGTCTATACAAAGTATTTAACCGCGACTTTTCAAACGCCTTTTTACGTGGTGATTTAAACCAGTCAATGTTTATTGAAAATCCTCGTGATAATTCTAAATATCACGCTGTTGATCAAAGCAATGCTATATCTGTTGTACAAATTCAGGAAGTTGAACAAGAACTTAATGATGAAAAACAACTGATAAACGCTTCTGTTGACGATAAAATAAAACATTTATCTATTGATAAAATACAGTTAACGCTAACTATCTCAGGAAAATTGGATCAACCACTAACGTTAACCGTGACAACCAAAGAACTTTCTCAGCAGCAGCCTTTTGCTGATGCTAACGATAGTGACAAAGGCGTTGACATAAAAAGCTTTGAGCTTAAATCACACAGTAACTTAGTAAAAAGTGGTAAATTAAGTATTGATAGAGAAACGGTTGAAAAACGCTTTAAAAGTTTCAACAATGCTGAGTTCAACTTAATAGAATTGTGTACACACGCTTTAGATGACGGGCTAAGTATTCCTTTTAAAGAATTAACCGTGTTAAAAAATCAAGCTGCATTATTGTTAAACAACTCAAAGCCAGTAATAGCAGAAGTTCAGTTACCTAAGTTAGTAAGACATCCAAAGATAACAGCCCCAGTTGATGCTAAAGCTGAATTATCAATACTGATTTGTGATGAAAGCGATGTAGAGTTAGCGAGTTTAACTACTGCTGACATTTACTTTAAACTACCTGAAGCTTACAAACGTGGCTGTACTAAATATGTTGGTTTTCTCAAAGAGAACCCTCGTCTGATCCCTTGGTTTTCTTCGGTGTTAATCGGTAAAGATTACGATGTAGCAGTAAATATTTTAGAGCAAGTAAGACCTGAGCTGATTGTTACGAATAATACCGGTATCGCTTATGAAGCAAATCGTTTAGGTATCCAATGGATAGCAGGTCCGTTTTTAAATACCACTAACTCTTACGCTTTACTTGCGATGCAGGAAGGATTTGATTGTAAAGGTGCGTTTATTTCTAATGAAATTAATCGCCAGCAGATTAGAAATATTGCTCGCCCTGAAAACTTCAAACTCTTCTACAGTATTTACCACCCTATTTTATTAATGGCCAGCAGACAATGTTTCTTCCAACAAAGTGTTGGCTGTGAAAAACCACGTATAGATAACGGATGCATGCTTTCATGTGATAAATCCACCAGTATCACTAACTTGAAAGGCGTTTCGTTTGCCATCGACAAGCAAAAAGCTGGCTACCCAAGTATTTACAATCAAGATCAGTTTTTAAACACTGAGATTATTGAAGACTTGAGTGACTTATTTGACGGTTTTATGATTGATTTAACCAATATCGGTTCAGGTGATAAAAAAATGCCTGAAAAAGCATTATTAATTACTCAGTTTGAGGAGTTACTTAAAGGTAATTCTACCGTGCCAGAAACACTAAATATTATGGTACCAGAGTCAACTGACAGCCAATACCATACAGGCTTGTAGAGAATAGTAATATAATTCAAAAAGTTGCATCTTTTATTTAACGTGTAAGACAATAAAACGATGCAACTTAACGTGAATATTAACCAAGGCCTTAATGACTAGTTATTTGTATAACACACTTTTGTTTTTGCTATATAGTCATGAACACAGCGTTTTTCTTTACCAAAAATAAAGAGTGGGTTAACAAGACCAGCGATAATTTGACCACCAAAGGGAATTATCGCCACTACTTGCATAGGTAAGATTCTTTTCAAATAAATAGTAGATAAATCAGCTTTAGTATCATCTAAATTTTCAATACGAATGGACATGAAATTTTTTCCAATAGTTTGTCCATAATGATACAAAAGATAACCGTGCAATATAAAGCTAATCACTAACCCATACACTAATAAAGACAGACCTAATAAAAAAGAAGGCTCTGCGAGTTCATCAAAATCTACATACATAAATATTGGTATCGAAGCTACCATACCAATAATTCCATCTATCAGTGCTGAAATAAACCGGTCACCTCTTGTTGCTTTCCCACCAACACGTTTGGTGTTGTCAATATCATCAGTGTTAGCAGCTTGCTCGAGGTTAGTCACGGATTATTCTTGTATCAACTGATTAAGTTCTTCAGCTCTTTCAGGGTATGTATCGCTATCTATAAATTCTGCTGCTGATTTTAGTTCTTCTAAAGTATATGACGTAAAGTCTATTTTTGAATCCATGTAAATTACTATTCCTTAATTAAAAAGAAGAATTGGCTTGAGTTAAAAACTCAATTTCTTCATGATTTGATTTTCTGTTGAGTATTATATTTCGATGAGGGTAACGCCCAAATTTTTCTATTATGATTTTATGTTTATTTTCAAAATCGATACTGGAATCAACACCGTTATCCAGATATAGCTTAACTGCAACTTCATGTATTACAATAGATTCACTGTGCATAAAAGGCATATACAGAAAATTTCTTTCAATAGCATTTAAATGCTTGTCTGCCCCTACAGATATAGCTTCTTGAGCAAGCGCTAAAGCTAATGGGTCTGAACTAAAAGAGCGAGGTGTATTGCGGTACATATTTCGAGAAAACTGATCAAGAATAATTATTTCAGCAAGCTTTCCTCTAGGAGAGGAGCGCCACTCAAATAGTTCACAATCATTTGCCGACTGATGTATAGCCGAAAATCTATCGATAATTAATTGATCTAACGCTAAGTCTTTAATCCACCATTGTGATTGATCTAGCTCTTCAAACCAAAAATTTATAATATCATCAACATTCATCTAGGACTCCTTCACGATATGATTCATCCAAACTATTTAAAAGTTACTTTACCACCAACCATTTTAAAAGCAGGCATGCCACGAATAAGCATTTCACGTGCAAAAACAGTTTCACAATTTGGGCAAACACATGGTGTAACGGTAAAGTCTTTAACAATTCGTTCTTTAAAGCATTTAATTAAAGCCCCTTTGCCACCCTTTTTATACTTGTACAAAGGTGTTCTACACTTATTGCAGTAAATATCTACTGACTTTTCAGGCGCTTTCTTATTAGGCTTAGCCATCAATAAAGTGACGTGAGCTGTTATTGATTTTCTTTTAACTTAGCTTTTGCTGCTTCTACTTTAGCAAAGTCTAAACCTAATTCTTCCACAGCTTCTTTAATTAAATCAGGGCTAGACATCACCATCATCATAATTGATTGAAGTTTTTCTGGTGGTAAACCTAAAGCTTGAATATTCATCATTGCCATCATTGGGTTTTCAGTCAGCACTTGAAAAAGTTCTTTAATTTTATCTTCACTGACATTTAATTCTGTTAAGGCTTGAATAATTGGATTCATTTTTTTTCCTAAAAACATAAAACGGAGATTAACGGTATTGTCGCTATTCCATTAAACATTTACCAATACATTTTTGCAATTTATTCATTTAGATTCATAACGATGAATACTACAATGGCTATTAATCTTTACCGCGTAATAGTTTTGCTAAACTGTTATCACATTTATTATGAAGAGTACGAGTTGTAAACGAACTTATTTGTTCGCTTTGTGATTAGCAAATCAGAGCCCATTAGAGATAAGTTTATTTCTCTATCGAGAGTTGTGGAGCAATTTTTAATAGTTCATCAGTTAAAAATCCATATTGATTGTCATCATGAAGTTCCGTTTTGTCTGTGGAATTAGTGAATTCGCCCAACCTTGCGAACGATGTTCAAAATCGTCTCCACTAGCCGCTGCTTCAGCGCCGGAATGATAATACTCTTCGTCAAATAAATTTTTCACTTTAAAACCAATTTGAAAAAATTCAAGCTTATAAGTAATATTTGCATCTACGGTTAAGTATCTATCATTTTTTGTATCTTTTGCTCTTAACGCATTTCTTAAATAAAGTGCCTTACTTGCTACCCACTTAGCTTTAATATTCACATTTAACGCATCATTTATTGGAATGTTGATACTTGCATTAATTTTGTGGGGAGAAATATCTCCAAGTTCTGCATTCATATCATCACAGGGATTGTATAACACTATATTTTTTTCCAATATTTCATCACAATTTTCGATCCCTTGTCCTACCCATAAATCAATTGTATGGTCGTAGCTAACGCTACTTCTGGACTTAGTATATGTATAGTAGATGTTTCCGGTAATATTGTTCGCACCATTAATAAAATTAGCGTATTGAAATTTTCCACGGTATTCCAAACCAATGGTACTGCGTTTACCTGCATTTTCTGCTTCTTCTTTGATTACATTCTCATATCTCGCGGTAAACAATGACAAGTCATGTAACCAGTTGTCTTGTTGATACATATAGATAAGCTCAAAATTTTCCGCTTTTTCTGGTTTGAGGTTAGGATTTGCAGACCGGCCGCTCCAGCCACCCCATAATTGTATTGGCGCAGGCTCCTGAAAAGCTGTGCCATAAAGTAGTTTGACTGTTGACTTTTCAGAGAGGTAATAAATTGCAGAAGCTCTTGGATTAACCGAACTACCATACAAACTATTTTTGTCGTATCGAAGCCCCCCATTTATTCTCCATTCGTATATTTTCCAAATTGCTTGGGCATAAATACCTCTATCTCTTAATGTTGCTAAATTTTCGTCAGGCATAGTACTTAATGTTCCGGACTGAATATTAATAGTGCTATCAGTACTAAGTGCAACAGCGTCTCCAGCGGTTTCAGGTGAACCAGATGAACAAAAAGTTTCGGCATAATAGCTACACGCATCGTAAGCTTTTGTAAGCTCTTTATTTTCAAGCTTAATTCCCGCACTGATCTTTAGCGTGTCGCTAAAGTCGTATTCGTAATCTTGTTTAAATAGCAAACTCTTATTGTTAGTCCTCCAATCTGAAATGGTAAGATATGACAAAGCATCTGGACCAGACAATGCATTAGAACCAGGGAAAGCTTCAACCCAATAGCCGCCATTCCCACTAATTCTGTTAAGCATGAGGGTATCAATTTGTAGTTGTTCGTTAATCGCTATATTATGCTTAAGGTAGTATTGTTGAGAGTTTCTATACCATTCAGCACCGGGTTGTGCTCTATCATGGGGATATTGCGGTCCCCAGCCATGGCTCATATCCCACATTATTATACCTATTGTAAAGTCTTTGAAGCTTACATCGCCGATAATTCCCCATTCTCTTTGTGGGTCATTATAGCTACCTAAGTTATTTTCATTAGTACTATGGGGACAGCCATCAGCCATACAATTATTAGCTAGCGCTGTATCGTATATTACGGGCCCCCAAATATCCTTACTACTCAATAGATCATTACTAACGAAACCCCATGGCGATAGATCATCTATGTCGGGTTCATCACTTGTGTAATATTTTGCCGATAAATTGTAGGTAAAATCTGCTTTATTACCACCAGACGTTAAGTCAACACTTTGGCTATTGTAACTTCCTGATTGAATATTAATTTTGAGGAAATTATCATTCTGATGAGTATTTTTCGCATCGAATGTTATTAAATTTATGATTCCCAAAAAAGCATTTGGTCCATATACGGCACCTGCAGGGCCATACAATACTTCAATCCTGTCAATATTAGATAGAGGGTAATTTTTCGAGAGAGTAGCTTCGTGATACCATAAATGATTATCCACTATGCCATTAACTAGGATCAAGGTTCGTTGAGTTAAGGGTGTACGATATCCTCGCTGATACGTTATAACACCACCATTACCATTGGTAACAGTGCTATCAAACCCAGGTAAATCAAGAATTATCTCGTCAATACTGGTGTAACCGCGTTGTTTGATATCGGTTGAAGTAATGATAACCATTGCAGCAGGGGCATCACGGAGAGTTTCTTCCACACCAGATGCCGACGATACGGTCAAATTCAGTAACTCTTCTAAACTAAGATTAAGTAATGTATCTACATCTTGGTTTTGTGCAAAAGTTGCTGAACTCAATAGTATTGTAATTAAAAATATCAAAGAAGGAAATTTTTGTAAGCGATGTTTATGATGCATGTATTCCCTCTCAAATATATAACTTAAAGCGAACAAAAAGTTGAGGTACTACCAAAACTCAATATAAGTTTACTCTATTTTAGCTTCCTTTTATCATTTAAAGATAGAATAAATTGATTGTATGTCAAATATAGGAGGGTATTGAAAAATTTGAATATTTCGGCCAAACACTCCTGAAATTAACCATTAAAGATCTGAAACAATAAGAATACTATTTAGTTCAATGTATATCGAGGCAATAATCTAGTCAGTCGAGACTTTTCAAAATTTTATCACTATAATAAATACTAGACTTTAGTATTAATCAAAATGTAATCAATTCAATAAACCATGACTATAAAGATCGCAGGTAATTAGCTATTAATATAAAACACATTTCTGTAATCATTGCTTTATATATTATTAATTTTTCAGCTTATTCTTGTGAAATCTCACTTAGGGTGCACTCATTTCCACCAATGTCTGTAAAAAAAGATAATGTCTGGACAGGTTTAGATATCAAATATGGCAGTGCTTTAGTAGAAAATGCAGGCTGTACACTAACAACAATTGAAGCACCGTGGGCACGTGGTTTACAGATGCTTAAAACCGGTGAAGTCGATTTGATGTTAAATATGAGTAAAAATAAACTTCGTGAGGAGTATTATCACTTCATTGGCCCATTGAGAATCGAAAGAATAAGAATTGTCAGTATAAAAAAATCGCTGCCTTTAATAACATCTTGGGAACAACTGAAAAACCTTGATGCTATTTTAATGCTTCAACGAGGGTCTTATTTTGGTAAAGAATTTGCACACATACTAGATAGTAATATTATTCTAAAAACAAAATTAAGAGAATTAGCAGATAATGATATCGGTATAAAGTTATTAAATACGGGAAGAGTTGATGCGTGGGTTGTTGATGAAATTTATATAGAAAATTTACCAGAAGAAATACAAAGCTTGCTCGATGTTCACCCATTGATTATCAATCGAGACCCTATATATTATGCTTTCAGTAAAGCAAATTTTGATGAAGTTCGAATAAAAAAATTGCAAGAAGCCTATATTAAGTTATCTCAATCTCCTGAATTCATAGAATTTAGCAAAATATACCTAAATGAATAATGAATACGTACACCCAATATAAAATGGCTTATCTAAAAGTTAATAAATCTTGATTAATAAAGCCAAAAGCTAACGTTACGTTAGCGTAGGTACTCTTATTAATAACTATAATGTATGAAGAAATGAAACTTATTCTGGGTCAGAATATCCAGACCAGATATCGGCATTTATTGAAGGTTTCTTTTTACGCTTTTTCTTACCAGTACCTTCAGGCTTGGCCATAGGTTTCTCTGCGGCATTAATGGAATCACTTCTCACTTCATCCGCTTCAAAACCTTTTACTTGTTCACGTTCAAGACGGATCTTGTTCTTCTTCTCGATCACGTTGAAATGATGATAATCTTCGTGGTCTATAAGTGATATTGCTAAACCTACTTCACCTGCACGACCACTTCGACCAATACGGTGCATGTAATCTGATGGACTTCTTGGTAAGTTAAAATTAATGACTACAGGTAGTTTTTCAATGTCTAAACCACGAGCAGCAATATCAGTGGCAATTAACACGTCTATCGTGCCAGCTTTGAACCCGTCAAGTACTCGACTTCGTTCGCCCTGTCCTTTATCGCCATGAAACACTTCAGCAGTGATGCCACGTTTAGCGAGTTTTTCTGCTAAATGTTCACAATGATGTTTAGCATTAACAAATATAAGTGCTTGTCGCCATTCATTGTGCTTAATTAAATGTGCTAACACGGCTGTTTTATCACCCTTGTTAACAGTAAATACTCGTTGTACTAAGGTACTGGCGTCTGCACTTTGTACTTGTATTTCAATAGGGTTGTTAAGCAGCTCTTGCGTTAACGCTTTGACTTGATCTGGAAATGTTGCTGAAAACAATAAAATTTGTTTTTTCTTTGGCAACAATGCCAATAACGCTGTCAGCTCTTCGGTAAAACCTAGGCTTAGCATGCGATCTGCTTCATCAAGAACGAGAGTTTTAACCAAGTCGAGCTTAATGGCATTACTTGAAATTAAGTCAATCAATCGACCTGGCGTTGCAACTAAAATATCAGTGCCACCGCGTAATGCCAGCATTTGAGTATTAACTGATACACCACCAAAAACAGCAACTGTTTTAATCGCGCCATTAAAGTGAGCCGCATAAGACTTAATACTGTCAGCAACTTGCTTCGCGAGTTCGCGAGTAGGTACTAAAATCAGCCCAGTAACATAATTACCCTTACTACTTTTACTGCTTAATGATTTTTCAGCATGTTGGTGTTGAAAAGTGTGCTGTAAAATGGGTAACGCAAAAGTTGCTGTTTTACCTGAACCGGTGTTTGCACCTGCAATTAAGTCACGTCCTGCTAATACACTTGGAATAGCTTGCGCTTGAATAGGCGTTGGCTGTTGATATTCCAGCTCAGTTAATCGGGCTAACAAAGGTGTAATAAGGCCAAGTTCAGAAAAGTTGGCTGGGGTTGTAACAGTGGTCATTAATATAAAGAGCTCAAAGCTTGGTTAATAGCCGAGCATTTTAACTTAATTCTCTGTGGTGAGTTAGTAAAATCGGTCAATCTCTGTCTTTAAGTTGTACGTATTGGTTTTTCATTTCCTATTTATTCAGAGAAAATAAAACAAAAAGGCCTATACATCGCGTATTGGCCTTTCGAATATATATGAATTATGTTTTGTCAGCAGTAAATGTGACTAAATAGTTTTGAGCTATTAGTCAGAGTTATTCTCATCCTGTAACTCAATATTTAATTCCAAAACGTTTAATTCACCACCTTTGTTATCAAGGTTAATCGACAAACTTTTGTCTGATACTTGAACATACTTACGTAATACATTCAGAATATCTTCTGTTAATTGCGGTAAATAATCAGGTTGTTTATTACGATTATTACGTTCATGAGCAACAATAATTTGCAAACGCTCTTTGGCTTTTGAAGCCGTTGTTACTGGCTTTTCTTTTTTTCGTAAAAAATAATCAAGTAATGCCATGTTAACCTCCAAATAAACGACTAAGAATGCCTTTTTTCTCAGCAACTAAAAATCTAAATTCTACTGTTTCACCTAAAAGACGATCAATTACATCTTGATAGGCCTTACCTGCGTCACTTTCAACATCTAAAATAACAGGTTCGCCTGCATTAGATGCTTTAAGTACCGCTTGTGATTCAGGAATAACACCTAACAAAGGGATTGCTAGAATATCTTCGACATCTTCAACACTGAGCATTTCGCCCTCTTCTACTCTTTTAGGAGAATAACGTGTTAATAACAAATGTTCTTTGATTGGCTCTAAACCAAGTTCTGCACGGCGAGAGCGGCTGGATAACATACCTAAAATTCGATCAGAATCACGTACCGATGATACTTCAGGGTTTGTGGTAACAATAGCTTCATCGGCATAGTAAAGTGCCATCATTGCACCAGCTTCGATACCCGCAGGTGAGTCACAAATAATATAATCAAACCTTTCTTTAAGGTCTTCAAGTACTTTACCGACGTTTTCTTTATTTAATGCATCTTTATCACGTGTTTGTGACGCTGGCAATATTGACAAACTACTCACACGTTTATCTTTTATGAGTGCTTGATTTAAAGTCGCCTCGCCGTTAATGACATTAACAAAATCATAAACTACGCGACGTTCGCATCCCATAATAAGATCGAGGTTACGTAAACCTATATCAAAGTCGATTAAAACAACTTTATGACCTTTTAAAGCCAAACCAATACCAATAGCGGCGCTTGATGTCGTTTTACCAACGCCACCTTTTCCTGATGTTACAACTATTATTCGTGCCATAGACCGAATATCCTTTCTAAATAAATGAAGTAAATTAACTAAATAAGTTTTGATGACACCAATTCAGTGTCTGATAAATGTATATATGCAGGCGAGCTCCAATGCTGTTCCATAGACTCGCTTAGCCAATAGTTACCATTGATTGAAACCAATTCTGCTTCAAGATTTTGACAATAAATTTGTGCTTGATGATGTCCTTTAGCGCCAGCAATCGCGCGGCCTCGTAGTGAACCATAAACATGAATATTACCATCGGCAATAACTTCGGCTCCTGCTGATACGGAACCAATGATCACCAAATTTTGGTCTTTTGCGTAGATTTGCTGACCTGAACGAATTTGTCCACGGTGTATTTTATCTGTGAATAACGAAACCTGAGGGAACACTTGAGCTTGTTCAACTTTCACCACAACAGCTTCATCAGCTATTTTGGCTTTTGTTGACTTATCAACTGTCTCAGTATTACTGACCGAGTTATTTAGCGAACTATTTGCTGTGCTATTTGCGGAGTTAATAAACGAGAAACCCAACTCTCGAATAAGCTTTCGCTGTTCTTTAGAAACGCTACCCGTAAAGCCAACAAAGGTGAATTTAAATTCTTCAACCAATAACTTTACCGCTTGGTAATCAATAGAACTGTCTAAACGTTCTATATCAACAACGATTGGAACTAAATAAAAGAAGTCGGGTGCTTGGGCAACTTTCTTTTTCAAATCATCACGAAAGTCAGATAATGTTGACGTTTTTAAATGTAAAACAGATAGGGTAAAACTCGACCCTTTAAATTCAATGCTGGCTTCAGCCATAAAGAAGGTTTTCCTAAATAATATAATTGAATGTTTCTGTATATCTAGTCGTTTTTATTGCTATTCAAATAGCATTGAAACTAGCGATAATTAGCACTCTGTCGCATTCAAAAGCTTGGTAACTAAAGCTTCATGTCCTTGCTGATAGCGATCAACTTTATTATTTGCCATCAATAATGAATAACTCAAATTAAGCGACGCAACCAATAAAGCATGTTCGTTACTGCGAGAACTTGCCTGCTGCTTAATGTCATTACACATAGCAGCAAGCTTAATGGCTGCTTGCGTTAAATCCTCTGCTTGTTCAGCTGAGCAAGCAAATTGATGTTGCTTGCCCATAATGTTAATGCTGATGCCTTTAGAGTCTTCAACAGTCATTAACTGACCTCTTCAACGCTTTGTAATTTGTCTAATAAACTGGTTAATGTCATATTAGCTTGTTTTTGTTTTTCTTCGCTTTCGAGTGCTTCAAGTTGAAACGTTTCATTTTCATCTACTAAATCCGCTTTCTGCAGTTCTAATTCTGAAACTTGTGCTTTCAATTTGTTATTTTTATCAATAATTTTTTCGATCAGTTGTTCGAGTTGTGGGAGAGTGTTTTCTAGCATAAGGCGCTCTTGTTAACTGGACTGGATTAAGGGCGGCAAATTTAATCTAAAGCGAGGCACAATGCTACTATTAACGATAATTAATGGCTTAATTAATGTAGCAATTAGCAACAGAGTAACAATGTCATAATAATCAATCAAAAACAGATTAAAAAACAAACTTAAATTATAAATCAGCTAGTTACACAAAATGCTCTAATTTATTTTATCCGACAGAAAATATGAATAAAAAAGAAACAACAGCGCGTAGCAGTTGCTAGAAAGTTAATTTTAACCCTCCAATACTATTAACAGATGAACCTATGGGCAATTTGAAATCTTAATATTATAGATTGCCTCTTTATTCAACGGCTTTTATACTATCAAACCTAAAAACAATAATAATAAAGAGCTGTTGAATGAAATTTCCTCAAATAGGTCCTGCATTTTTAGTGACAGCGGCTTTTATCGGCCCAGGCACAGTTATTACTGCTTCGTTAGCAGGTGCAAATTATGGTTTCGCTCTTGTATGGGCCTTATTATTTTCGGTGATCGCTACAATAATTTTGCAAGAAATGACTGCAAGATTAGGTATTGTGACTCAGGAAGGCTTAGGAGAAAACATACGTAATGCCTGTAAGCACCCACTGCTTAGAGCTCTCGCAATATTTTTAGTTGTTAGCGCCATTGTTATCGGTAATGGTGCTTATCAAAGTGGTAATATTTCAGGGGCGAGTTTAGGCCTTATAGGTATTGTTGAGCAACTAGATTGGAAAATAGCGTCAGCCAATATTGTATTTCCTTTGTTAATTGGTATTGTAGCTTTTTTGTTATTGATTACAGGTAGTTATAAAGTTATAGAAAAAGCACTGATTGTGCTTGTTGGGGTGATGAGTATTTCATTCATTCTTACTTTCTTACTCACTAATCCCGACTTAAGTGCTTTGTTTCGCGGATTGCTTATTCCGCAAATACCAACAGGGGCAACCTTAACGGTAATTGCTTTAATTGGCACAACGGTTGTGCCCTATAACTTGTTTCTACATGCCGCAAGTGCCAGTAAAAAATGGCACTCAACAAACGATTTACCTAAAGCGAGAAGAGACTTATATATCTCAATACCGTTAGGTGGTTTAATTTCCATTGCTATTTTATCAACCGCAGCAACAGCCTTTTTTGGTAATCAATTATCAATAAAATCGGCTGCAGATCTTGCTCCAGCATTACAGCCACTATTTGGAGATATGGCGAGTATATTTATTGGTATAGGTTTGTTTGCATCAGGTATATCTTCTGCCGTTACCGCACCTTTAGCCGCAGCTTTTGCCCTCAGTGGTATTTTAAATTTAAAGAATGACTTGCATGAAAATAGTTTTAAATTGATATGGCTCACTATTTTAGTTATCGGTGTTTTAGGAGCAAGCTTAGGATACAAACCTATGGCTGTTATTTGGTTTGCTCAAGTTGCTAATGGTATTTTATTACCTATAGTGACGATATTTTTATTATGGATAATGAATACGGCCGCATTAGGAGAATACCGCAACACCCTAAAACAAAACATTCTGGCAGGGCTGGTTATTTTAGTAACGTTACTCCTCAGTGGTAGAAGTTTATTTTCGGCATTTGGTTTACTTTAATTTCAAGGTTAAGCGTGTATTCATGAGTAGTAATCGTTTTATTGATATAAATTGTGATTTAGGGGAAGGTACTACAGAGCAAGACTGTTTGCAGGATGCTCAAATCATGCCATTTATCTCACGTTGCAACATAGCCTCTGGTGGACATGCAGGTAATGATCTGACCATGACATTGTCTTTGAAAAATTCCACTATTCACAATATCAAAGCGGGTATTCATCCAGGTTATGAAGACCGAGATAACTTTGGCCGCGTTTCGTTAAAACAACCTATTGATGTATTGATTGATTCGTTAAATAATCAAATTAAACGCCTTAGCGCTATAGCTCAAGAGCAGCGAGTTATTTTGCACCATATAAAGTTTCATGGCGCTTTATATAACGATATAGAACAACAATTCGAACTAGCTGATGCGTTAGCTAATTTCTTATATCAGCATTATCCGTTATATACGGTTATTGGTCTATCTGGTGGATTATTCCAAAAAGCTTGTATTGCTACTGGGTTAAACTTCATAGCAGAAGGCTTTATCGACAGGCGTTATAAGGCAAATGGAAAATTAACACCGCGCTCTGAAGACGGAGCTGTTATTGTTGATCAAAGTGAAAGTTTAACGCAAGCTAAAGCGCTGGCTTTAGGGGCAGAGATTAAAACTAGCGACCAAAAATTTATTAGCCCCGTTGTAAAAACCTTGTGTTTACATGGCGATAACCCCAATGCCGTGGTTATTGCACAAGCATTGTCGAAGAGCTTAAAAGACAGTGGGATTTCTATTTTGTGAGTAATATCTTAACCTTGAAAAATAGCTATCGTATCGTTGAAAATGGCGATAGCGCGATCACCTTATTGTTTGATTTACCCGCGAGTGAACAATTAACTAAAGTGATCATGCAATTATCCTTTTTACTTAAGCGTCGCTTTACCGAGACACCAACAATATCTGAACTAATTCCCGCTTATAACAGCCTCACTATTTGTTTTAATCCACTAGAGTTATCAGTCCAGTCTTTAAAATCATTGCTTAATGATCTCTTACAAGAAGATTTGACTGGCTACGTTTATCAAGCTCGTTTAATTGAAGTACCGGTTTGTTACCATCAATCGTTGGCACCAGATCTGAACTATATAGCCAGCTATGCAGGCATTAATCCTCAGGAAGTTATTGCTAAGCACACTCAACCAGAATATCTCGTTCACATGCTAGGTTTTTTACCCGGATTTCTATATTTAGGGGGCTTAATGTCTGAATTATGCTGTCCACGTAAGCAGGTACCAAAATTGAGAATCGCTCCTGGTTCTGTGGGCATTGGAGGAGACCAGACTGGCATTTATCCTGTTGCTAGCCCTGGCGGTTGGCATATCATCGGCCAAACCCCTTTAAATCTATTTGCAGTAGGAACAGATAAACCTTTCATTGCAGCACCGCTTGATAGGATCAAATTTGTTGAAATTTCTTTAGCAGAATTTAATAAATGCTTAGAAAAGGTCACATAATGGCCATTCATTTCATTAAATCAGGACTACAAACGAGCATTCAAGACGGTGGTCGTCGAGGCTTAATGCATCAAGGCGTTTCAACAAGTGGCGCTATGGATACAACGGCAATGGCAATGGCTAACTGGTTGGTCGGTAAAGCCCAAACATCGACATTATTTGAATTTACCTTGATCGGCCCGACCATTGAATTTTCTCAAAGCTTATACATCTCGATAACAGGAGCCAAATTTGAGTTGACGCTAAACAACTTACCCGTTTCTAGCTATCAAACAATCCATGTAAAATCTGGGGACAAACTCAACTTTGGCAAACGATTACAAGGTGCTAGAGCTTATATGGCTTTCACTGGAGAGTTGTTATTTGAAAACAAAGTACTACAAGATGTATTGGGCAGTAAAGCAACACATTTAACCGCGGGTTATGGCGGTATTAATGGTAAAGTTATTAGAGATAACACACACTTTTCTATTAATTCCACAGATATAAAATTGCAAACGTCATTAAGAATTATTGATCATAAAAATGACCTTAACCCTGGTGATAATTGTTTTCTTCGTTGTGTTAAAGCGCCTGAAAGTTCATTATTTAATGCCGCACAAAAAGAGAGTTTTTATCAGCAAACATTCAGTATTAATCCAAATTCGAACCGGATGGGATTAAGATTGGAAGGTGAGCCGATAAATTTCCATAGTCCTTTGAACATTACCTCTAGTGGCTTAATTCAGGGTAGTATTCAAATTCCCCCATCAGGTTTACCGATCATTTCGTCTGTTGACGGTCAAACCATTGGAGGTTACCCACGGATAGCCGTCGTTATCAGTGCTGATTTAGCCAAATTGGCACAGTTAGCCCCTGGTGACAACGTCATCTTTGTTAACGTTAGCCAAGAGCAAGCGTTAACCATATTGAGAAATAAACAGCAGCAACTAAATATGTCGCTAGATAACACCGCAACATTGCCTGCAAGGATTTAAGTACGTATGTCCCTAAACTCAAATCACTTGATGCTCTCAAAGGTGAAGGCCTGCTAAGCAGAATGAATTATAAAATAAAAGGACACTAATGTGTTTGGACAGCATAGTAATATTTCTATTCAATCAGCACTCTGTTTCTACTCTCCACATCTACGCGACATTGATAATTTTACGTATATCATTTAGATAGAATCATTGAGCTAATTACCCATCGCAGTTATTTATTGCTGTCTTCTACGATTACAATCTTCTTAACCATAAAGGAAACATTCTCTACAGGGATAATTTTCGCCTCAGATTTTTCATTATCATATAAATAGATATATCGACTAGAACTTCCTAATAAAGCTAAGGTTTTCTCAACTTTATGCTCACCAGGATCTGAAATCCTAACGATAAAATCATCAGTATTACCCGACTTTACTTCTTTGGCATTATCTATTGCTAAATGTTGAACAAGGAAGGTGGTATAAAACACTAAAATTATAACGTAACTAATAGGGTCGGTGTATTTAGCTTTTAATTTTTTCGCTACAAAATTGCCATAACCTTTATATTTTTTCCTCAATGAATTATCAAACCAGTAAAAGAAAATAGTGATAGCTATTAATGAGATGAAGATGAGTAATGATTTAGGCTCCAATATTGATGCTAATAAGAAGTCACTCAAGTCTGCAAATTTGATAATGTTGATACCAAATTCTTTGTAGAAAAAATAACTATAGAGCACGCCAATAATGGTGATAATAAAATAGCAAAAGGTAAACAACATGGTTGGGTGTTCTTTAAAAACGAGTTTTACTTGTTCATTCATCATACTTGTCCATGTTTAGTTATTTATTAGATGTAAGTTTATTAATATAGTCTTTAGAATCAAATTGGTTATTAGCAATATAACTTAGAAATTTAGAACAAACTTATCGATTAGTCTGAGCCTATATTTTTTCTATTGAACCACATCATCGTTAATTATGTCAGTGACTTATATCTTGCCACGGTTCTTTATCTCTGATACTCGGAATTAAAGACATACAGTTGTGTAAAATAGACCCTATATCGACATTTTTACAGTTTTTTCGTATAACTTTGTTAATTTACTTCATAGGCTTTTATTATATTCTTAATATTTACTATTATTCATACGTTAATGTACTGATAAAAATATCAGAATCTACATTATCTGTTCGGGAAATTAGCAACATACTCTGGTCAGGTGAAATCGCTAATGTATTACCTATAGCAGAGGGCAGATGTTTACTCACAAATGTATCTTCACCTGAATTAACATGATAACGCCATATACCCTTTCTCTCTTCTAATTTAGGATAATAAATTGTTCCATCATAAGCTGTCCAATGTTCATAAAAATCGTGAGTAAAATTCGGTAAAACAATCCCTAAGTCTTCCCCTGAAAGAGACATCATATGTAAGCCATCGTTGTTCTTCGAAGAGTATATTAATACGTTATCATTCAATAACATCATCTTATTTACACCGTCAATAGCCATACGTTTTATTATTTTATTACCCTTTATTTTAATAATTTGCGAGGCTTTATCTTCTTCCTTGGTCATCGCAAAAATATCGCCATCGGCACCGTATAAACATGAATAATACTCTTTTTCAAATTTACCAACAGATTCGTAATGTTGATTGATAATGTCATATTGGTAGCAGCCATATTCAGTGGCATTCTTATAACTGACAAGCAATTTATCACCTGAAGGTGACCAACTGGGTAATATCAAATTTTCTTCGTCAAGACTAAACAGTTTACGTTGCTTATTTGTTACTAGAGAATATAGCCAAATTGCGCTTTTCCCTTGTCGATTACTTGTAAATGCGATCTGGCTACCGTCAGGAGAGAAACTGGGCATATTATTATATTTTATTGAGCGAGTCAGTGGTAATAATTTATCTTCATTGTTAGATAAATTAACTGACCAAATATTAGCTTTATAACGCACATCCAGAAAGGTCAAAATTGAGTTATCCTGGTTTAGCGATGGATATTGTGCATCTCTCGCGCCTAGCAAAGTCTCTTTTTTAGTCAAAGAATTAATCATCCATAAGTTTCGTTCACCGCGTTTATCACTATCAAATAATAGATTTTTATTGTCTTTTAACCATGTAAAACTGGAGATATAATTTTTCTGGTCGGTTATCTGAAAAACAGTACTAGGGCTGTTCAAGTCAATTGAAACGAGATTTCTGACTGATTGACTTCCTCGGGTAAAGGCAACTTTCTTATTATTTGGTGAGAATCTTGGGCGAGTATCAAAATACCCATTGTTATTGGGAACGCTTAACTGTGTTCTTGTTTGTTGAACTCGGTCATATAACCATATCGCGGCAACATTACGAATAGAATCTTTCGCGACAAAAGCTAAGAAATTACTGTCAGAAGACCAGCTAAAAATGCCTGAACGATTTGGCAAAACACATTCACCGATGTTGATTCGACTTTTAGTGAGCAAATCATAATGAAAAATAGTGCAAGGTATTTCTTTTGATACGGAAGCAACGGTTAATGATTTACTATCAGCACTAAAAGTTGGTGATTTAAGACTTTCAACGTCATCTGTTATTGTATGTAACAACTTCCCTTCATTATCTACAACTTTAACCACGAGTCGCTTATTGCTTCGAGAAGTAAACGCCGTCATTTTTCCATCTGGCGATATTTCAGGCGTATGTTCCAATAAGTCATCTATAGTAAGACGTTTGGCATTAATAAGCCCCTGTTTTAAAGCCTTATCATGTTTTGGGATGAGTGAACCATTGATAAAAAATAATGAAACAATAACAATGATTAAAAGTATCACGGTAAACAATGGTATTTTATATTGCTTAACGGGAACCTTTAACTGGTATATGAAACGATAGCCTTTTTTAGGAATTGTCTCGATAAACTTTGGACTTTGTCTATCGTCTTTTAAAGCAGACCTAAGTTCCGCAATACACCTTGATAATGCATCCTCATTTACAACTTTATCTTTCCAAAGTATTTCTGTTAGTTGTTCTCTCGTCAAAA
The DNA here is from genome assembly GCA_913020705.1 of uncultured Colwellia sp. The sequence goes on along the minus strand of CAJWBY010000007.1, from coordinate 24,892 downwards.
GTTCATTACTGTTTGCAATAAACAGTGACAGTAATAGGCTTAATCTCGGTTGTAATTTTACGGATTTATCGACACTTTTTAGCCTGCCGTCGGTGGGATCAAATTGCCAATCACCTATTTTACAGGGTCGTTTAATAGCGGGCCGAATTGATTGTTGCATGGTTATGAAAAACACCTAAAACTTGATTATTCGTCAGTATAACGATAAAAGGATAAATTGTGGAGGAAATTAGGAACTTATCCGAAGGCTTTTATATCAATGGTTTATGTATGTTTTAGTTACACATTGAATACACATAACATAGAGAAGCATGAATATGAAATATCTTTCAACAGCCGTAGTCCTAAGTTTAATTTCTTTACCAAATTTGTCTTATGCACAGGATTTAGGAGATGAAAATTGTGACTCATTATTACTCGTTAGTAGTTGGACTCGTAATAACGTAAAAATATATGATGGCTGTAGTGGTGAGTATATTAGAAATCTTGATAGCCAAGGTTTAATAGACGGTCCGTTAGGAATCCTTGAAGCACCAGATGGCGACGTTTTAGTTATCAGTGAGAATAATGGTCGAATGTTAAAGTTTGATCGAGAAACATTATCTAATGGTTCGACATTGCTTGGTCCTGGAAGTGGAAATAGTTATATATCTAATCCTATCTCAGCGGTGATAGACGAGCAAGGAATGATGTATACCGCGAGTTTCACTCAAAACAAGGTTGTGAAAATAGACACACAAACCTGGAAAATTACCGATACTATTTTGCCTGCAGGGAATTCGTACCTCGATGGCATTGATGTCGGTATTGTGATTGAAGATAGTTCTCTATATTTACCAGGTTGGAAAACTGACAACATCGTAAAAGTTGATTTAACAACAAAGCAAGCTAAAGAAGTTGTAAAACCAAAGACAGGCGGTTTAAGCAGACCAAGGAGTATTCTTTTTAATCAAAATGATATGTTAGTTTCCTCTGAAAATAGCAATGCTATATTGGTTTTTGATAAAAATAACGGCACATATAAATCAAAGTTGGCAACAGTAACTGGGGCATCGGGCTTGATAAATGATGGTGATGGTTACGTTCTAGTCACCGCTAAGAATTCAGTTTACCGAATCGCGATTGATGGCAGTAGTAAAGAACAGGTTATAAAGGCTGGCGAAGGCTCTTTAGCTGGCGCTACTTTCGTTTATCGCTTATCCAAAATAGGTTTAGACAGTGACAATGATGGTTTGACTAATGCGGATGAAGTCGTTTATGGCACAGATATAAATAATCCAGATACTGATAGCGACAGTTTAAGTGATGGCGATGAAGTTCATACTTATCTAACTGATCCATTAGTGGCTGACACTGATTCTGATGGTATGCCTGATAATTATGAAACTACTCATCAATTGGATCCGTTGGTCAAAGATAGTGAAGAAGATAAAGACAAAGATGGCTTATCGAATATTAATGAAATGTTAGCTGGAACAAATCCCAATAATCCAGATACCGATGGTGACGGTATCTTTGATGGAGCTGATAGTGATCCTTTGGTCGCTAACTCTGCACCAGAAATTTCAGGTTTTCCAGAGTTAGAAATAATGGAAGATCAACCTTATAGTTTTGAACCAACCTTAAATTACGCCGGGAATATTGATTCAATCGTTTTTACCATTAGCAATCAACCCTTATGGACTGACTTTAACGATAATTCAGGTGCATTAATCGGCACACCAGAAAATAGTGATGTTGGCGAGTACAGCAATATCGTTATTCAAGCCAGCAATAACGCCTATAATGATAAAATTGAAGCGTTTACTATTGTTGTCAATAATGTAAATGATGCACCTCTTTTGAGTTCGAATATACCCGCACAAAGCCTTAACGTTGATTCTTCATTTAATTTCGACGCCAGTAGTTATTTCACTGACGCTGATAAAAACGACAACTTAACATTCTCAGTTGAAAATTTGCCTAGCGGTATAGAGATTTCTACTCAGGGAGTTATTTCAGGTTCAACATCAACTGTGGGTAGTTATAATATTGAAGTTATTGCAACTGATACAGGGAATCTTAAGGCGCAGGGAAACTTTAATTTAACAATAAGTGAACCAACGTCTAAAAGTAAATCCTCGGGAGGGACTATATACGGGTTATTGATAGTATTATTTTTAGGATTAAGGCGTTTGAAACAGTAAAGATTAATTTCAATAACTTTCTTTCGTTCAATAATCTTGAAAAAATTTAGCGGTACCTGTTATAGCTTGAAAAAATAACCTGAGTATCTACTGGAGTTTTATTGCGCATACTGACGGCTGTATTTATAGATAATAAATACAGCCGTGAATCTAGCCTAATATATTAGGCTTAATGCTTTATCGTTTTACTACATAGGCTTTTTGAATAACAACGTAAACCTGTCGGAGTTACCTGTTACTGATTTACGCCCTACTTCGTAACGCAATTCATCATCAGCTTTGTAATGAAGAGTTGAGTAATCGACAAATTCAAAACCTGCGGCTTCAACTTCTTTAATCACTAATACTGGGTCTATACGACGACCATTTTCGTCATTTTCACTTTGCATATGGCGACGAGTATGATCAACAATACCGTAAATACCACCGGGTTTTAGTGCTTTTAACGCTTCTACGTTTAAAGTTGTACGAGTTGCAAGTGATAAATTGTGGTAATTACGAAAGGTTAAAACGGCATCGATATCTTTTACACCAAATTCGATGTTTAATAAATTATAACGTTTCTCTTCTTTGTTACGTTCCCATTTTGAATCATTACTTACCGTTTCAACTTTACTGAAACCTTTTTGTTTTAATAAACCCTCTTTGATTCGATCGTTTGCCATACCTAAGTAAAGTTTACCTTTATCTTTCAAAGCAGGTGCAAGTAAAGCTGTATACCAACCTCCACCGGGAATTAGCTCTAAAACCTTCATATCTTCTTGAATACCAAGAAATTTAAGTGTTTCTACTGGACGACGGTTTCTATCACGCTCTTTATCTTTGTCTGAACGGAGTTCAGCTTTCATTGCCACTTTAATGTTATCTGAAAATGTATCGGCTTGTACTATACTTGCAGATAAACTGCACCCAATAAACAATGGTAGTAATAATTTTCTCATCCTAACTTAATCCTTTTATAATTTATTTATTATATTTTTAACTGATATCCGAATAATTATAGACCGAATCGTCGCCAGTTTACTTCAGTTATAACTAGTTAAAGAGGTAACAATATATGTCTGACAAAGGATATTCATACTCTCTATTTATATTTATTCCATCAGGTTTTTATTCTCTCCAACGTTTATCCATGAACAAGTTTTTTACCAATGTCCGCTAACAATTTATACGAATGTAATCTGGCGCTCTGACTAAAAACACCTGCATTTACTATTAATTCATCCGCTTGCGTTCTATTAATAAAGTCTTGAAGTTTATCTTTCACGGTTGCCGAGTCACCAACAAAGGCACAACTTAACATGCTCTCAACTTGTGCCTTTTCCATTGGGCTCCAACAGTCTTCAATATTATCGATGGGTGGTAATAATTTACCACGTCGATTTCTAATCATACCTAAAAATCGCTGCTGCATGCTGGTGAACAAATATTCCGCCTCTTCATTGGTATCTGCGACAATCACCGAAACACATGCCATTGCGTAAGGTTTTTTTAATTGGTTCGAGGGGCTAAATAGCTGGCGATATTGTTCAAATGCCTGATCTAGTGCTGCTGGGGCAAAGTGTGATGCAAAGGCATAAGGCAAACCAAGTTCTGCAGCCAATTGTGCGCCAAACAAGCTAGAGCCTAACATCCAAAGGGGAACGTTTAAGTTAGCTCCTGGGACTGCTTGAACGGCCTGCCCTACTTTTAGTGGACCAAAATATCCTTGTAGCTCTTGTACATCTTGTGGAAATCGGTCAGAAGCCCTTGGGTCGATACGCAAAGCTTGCCATGTTAATTGGTCGGTTCCAGGCGCTCTTCCTAACCCAAGATCTATTCTATTGGGGTATAAAGACTCTAACGTACCAAACTGTTCAGCAATGATTAAAGGAGAATGGTTCGGCAGCATAATTCCCCCCGCCCCCACTCTAATCTTTTTAGTACCTGCAGCTAAATAACCAATAACAACAGACGTTGCTGCACTCGCTATCCCCACCATATTATGATGTTCTGCCACCCAATACCGCAAGTAACCTAAAACGTCAGCATGTTGAGCTAATTCCAGAGATTCGGCTAGAGCATCAGCAGGTGTTTTATCAATTTTTACTGGGACTAAATCAAGAACAGATAAAGGGAACATATAATTTATGCATTAAATAATTTGATAGATAGCTGGAGATTAATAGCTATTGGGTATTGGTGCAAGCTATAAGACAGCCACTGGTATTATCAAGCCAACTTCAGTATTTACAGATAATATTTTATATCGTGGTTTATTTATTCTTTAAAATTAATAAACCGTTATTTTGGTCAATATGAAAATCAAACGCTTTTAAAAAATTCATCCCTAATAAGCCATCATTATAATCATTAGCGTAAGAATGACTTACTGCAAAGAGGAAATCGTTAACCACATAACCTTGTATCGAAACTTCGGCTACTTGATATATATTAGCGGTTACGATTCCTCCTGCTGTATTTAGGTTTAAATCTTTAATATAAATAACATCTGAATATTGGCTTAACTCGTCAAATGCCGACTCCGACAATAACGAAATACTGGCACCAGTATCTAACATTAACGACACATTAAAAGTATCATTCATCAGAGCCTGCACTATAAAGTGTTCACCTTGTCGGCTTAACGGAATGCTTTGCGGTTTTCTTATTGCTGCTTCGATATCAGCTAATAACGTCCGAGCTTTGATTTCATAATTAGGTTGGTTTAGTAATGGTTCAACAGCATTAAGAGCATATTCAAATTCGCCTAACTGATATTGTGCTCGAGCAAACACCCATTGCAACTTAAGACTTTCGGCATCAAATAACAGTACTTCTTCAATCAAGTTTCTCAGTTCTAGCCAATGATTATTCTTTATTAACACATCAACTTGTTGCTGAACGAGCTCTCTTGCAACGTTAACTGCCTCATGAACTTCAGCTCTATTAAATAGATGATATTGCACTTCATAAGCGTGTTTAATGGCAAGTAAAGGTAACTGTTGTTGCCAATATAAATCAACTTGTTGATACATAAAGTCGATGTCGTCACTCTGAAATGCTAAATAAGCATTAATAGAGTCTTCGGCATGAGTAAACAATCTTTGTTGAATTAATGCCTGCGTTGTTTGCAACCAATATAGACGTATTTCGGATAATTCAGTTTGTTGTTCGGAGGTAAAGGTATGAATTAAAAAGTTGGCATTAGAATAGTCTTTCACATTAATGGCATTTTTAATATTATTGACGGTTTGTGGCCAATTTTTGCTGCTCTCATTAGATGTAATTTTAGCGCTGTTTTTAACGTTGCCTTTATTCTTTTTCATGCTTGCTAAACGTTGAAGAGAATCATTATTAACGTCTTGCTGAAAAGTGGTTTCGATTACATGTATATTTAATTGTAAAAACAAATAAATATTAAGGGCTATAGAAAGGGAAAAACCAATCAATAAAAAAATACGCCACATAATTATTTCTCAGTACTTTGATCAATTTAAATTCAATGATTAAAACAGGGCTATCTAAACCTAAACAGCGAACATAACCAACTCAATATTGTGTGTTTTAACAAGTAGATAATAGCATTTAATTTCTATATCTTTGATGTTAACATAAGGTAACAGTTACAAAGAATAAAAAGGAATTTAAATGAATAAGTATTTACTGGCCTCAAGTATATTATTAACGACATTAACGTTAAATACAGCTACTGCTGTTGAATTATCAAAACATCTATATACCACAACAGATCCTGTACCTCTTGAACGAGTTTCTCCTAGATATCCTAAAAACGCAGCAAAACATAGACGAGAAGGCTGGGCAAAGTTAAGTTTTATCATTGAAACAGACGGCAGTGTATCTAATGTATTAGTTACTGAAACATCGGGCAGTCGAGACTTTGCACAAGCAGCAAAATCTGCAATATTAAAATGGCAATATCAACCCGCATTTGAAAACGGTGAACCCATACAACAATGTGTTAATAGTGTGCAGATGGATTTTGTTATGAACAATGGCGGGGAAAAAGGGGTAAGTCGTCGATTTAGGAGTAAGTATAAAAAATCGGTAGCGGCACTTGAAAATAAAGATTTTGAACAAGTAGAACAACTAATGCTTGAGTTTAATAAATTCAAAAGCATGCATTTATCAGAAAGCAATTATTTACACTTATTTGGTGCTAATTATGCAAAAGCGATTAATGATAAAGAATTGGAATTATTTCATTTAACCAGGGTTAGGTTTTCTGACGTAGCGTCTTATTCTGAAAAAGATAAACTCGCTACTTTAAATGAAATTCTTCTATTACAAATTAGCTTAAATGAAATTATTCCTGCTATTAAAACCTACGAACGTATCATTAAATTAGATGCAGCAAAGCCTTATTTAGAAAAATTTGAACGTTTAATGGTTCAACTCGACGATTATATCAATAGTGATAAAAATGTAATTATTCCGGCTGATATTAAAACGAACGATTATTGGCATACTGCATTAATTAGAAATGAATTCACTTTAACGAATATCAAAGGTTCTTTGAATAAATTAGATGTTCGCTGTGCTAATAAACGTCATATTTATACGGTTGAAGAAAACAATACTTGGAAGCTGCCATCGAATTGGAACAAGTGTAGTCTTTTTGTTTATGGAGATGATAATACGACTTTTGATTTAGTCGAACATCCTTTAAAAAGTTAACTTCCCTTAACTTCACGTTTTCGAAATGAAAATAAGCCTTATATAAGATTATTACTGGCTAGATTAGCTATTAAATAATGGTATATGAGGCATATTAAACAAAGTCTAGTACAATGTTCAACGTTTATAAAACCAATTAAAATTCATGTGTTTATAGTTTTTTATACAAGATTATTGTTGATGTACTAACCCTGTATCTTCTCTTTCAAAACCATGACATATATAAACACTTACTGGCTGTTTTTTCTTGGCTACTTGATGAAAGTGTTCATAACCGATTGAAAATGCAAATGGATTCGCATTGTAATCTGCATATGACTGGTCACTGCCATTCTTTGCCTCTCTTACACCAGCAGCAAAAGAACTTAAAAAATCATCTCTATTGTTGATTAAAATAGTTACTTCGACTCCTGCGTCAACAAGTTCAAGCGCGCCTAATTCAATATATTTATCAACGACTACTCTATTAAAACTGCCACTATATTGTTCAGTTTCAATATTATAAGAAACAGGTGAATCATCGTTTGCTTCCATGAGAGAGACAAATAACTCCCTTACTTTTTTTGAGATCATAAACTATTCCTTTTCGCATACTATTTGATAGAGGCTGAATTAAATAAAGCTAAATGAGCCAACAAGCTAAGGTCACTTTACATTACAATCTATAGTGCTTTGAACGAAAATAATGAAGATTATTGATTTAATAAAGGGTTTCCTCGATTGATTTACTCAATCAATACTATCCACTAGCAATGTCGCTACTAATATTGTAGCATCTTAACGCAAAAGATTAAGGATTAAGGATTAAGGATTAATTATGTCAATACCTATACCCGGAGCACAAGTGAGAGGTTCAAAAACAGGTAAGCCGATTATGGCGCTACTCGATTTATTGGGTCGAACATGGGCCTTAGGGATTGTTTGGCAATTGAACCAAGGCAGTGCCACATTTAGAGAGTTACAGCAACGCTGCGAGAAGATTTCTCCCAGTTTATTAAATACCCGATTAAAAGAATTAAAAGTTTTGAAACTTGTTGAGTTAACCCCAAGCGGTTATCAGTTAACGGAAAATGGGCAAGGGTTGTTTTCAATAGTGTCTCCACTCGGAGAATGGTCGTTACTTTGGGCCAGTCAAATAGAAAAGGACAATGTATGAGTTTGACATACGCGAATATGCCATTAGATAGGTGTAGCAATCAACGTAAAAATAAACGCTGGTTGGCATCAGAGTTTAATCATCAAGAAACCTTGTTTTGCGTTATCAATGACGGAATGAGTCTGTTCTCTCAAGAGAATCCTTTTACCCCAATTTATTTAAATAAATCACAACTTGACAGTTTATCCATCGATAGTTGCGTTTATTTGGGTAAAGGATATTTAACCAAAGCGGCAAAATCATCAGAATCTACAAACGTAAGTTCTTTATTTACTGTCGACTTTGAAAAGTTACGCTTTTCTACTCAAGAACAATTAGTCAATCTAGGCCAATGGTTAAGTCTTCGTGAAGCAACGCCTCACCTAACGCTGATAGATGCGTCAATTCAAGCATTAGCCAAAGCCTTAGTTTACTGGCATACAACGCATCAATATTGCGGTAAGTGTGGTAACTCAAGTAGATCTGTAGACTCTGGTCACGCGAGGCGTTGTACTGAATGTCGCAATATGACCTTTCCTCGTACAGATCCTGCCGTCATAATGCTAGTGGAACATATCTTTCCAGATGGTATTGCACGCTGTTTATTGGGCCGTCAAGCAAGCTGGCCAAATGGTATGTATTCAACATTAGCTGGTTTTGTTGATCCAGGAGAAACCTTAGAAGAGGCCGTAATAAGAGAAGTTTCAGAAGAAACGGCTGTAGCCGTTGAAAACCCACAATACATTACCTCTCAACCTTGGCCATTTCCAGCCTCTGTTATGCTAGGCTTTACAGCAGTAGCTACTTCAACCGACATCGATATTAGTAAAGACGACATAGATGATTGCCAATGGTTCTCACGGGAACAATTAGCAGCATTTTATGCCGGTACTCATTCACCACATAAAACAAGTAACAGTGATGTGAAACATGAATATAGAATAGGTAGTGGTGATTCTATTTCGTCCTATTTAATCACTGCGTGGAAGAATAAAGAGATAGGTCAATATTAATGTAGCGAATACTTAAATGATGAGTCACCGCCCAAATTGATTAACACTGGCTTTAGTGAGTGATTAATGAGTACTAAAATAACGCGTCCAAAGGTAATAAAAGGACATGATTTACACATAAAAGTCTTAAATCAGCAATGATTACAGATAATTGTTTTAAGTGTAAGTAGTATGTCGCATTGAAGGTTTTAAGTCGCAGTGGTACTATTAAGGTTCGATAATAAATTATACAGAACAAGTAGTATATTCTACGAATTCCATGACTATAATTTATGTATATCTTCCAATCGATATTTTGATTATATTGAGAAGAGATAACGACCTAATTTACCAACCTACTTGAATTCTTAATAATTAAAAACTTATGTCCAAAAACACTTTTACACCTGAATTACTTGAACAACACTTTACCAAAAACGAATGGAAAAAAGGCTCGAGAATTTTTAATGATAAGGGCGTGAAAACATGCGCCCTTGATGGTGAAATAATTCGCGGTGTTGTTTTTAGTGAGCGCTCTCGCCTTGAAAGTTATTTAACGCGTTTAGTCTTAAATATTAAGAATGATGGATTTGCCAGTTACTGTGATTGTTATGTCGGTCGCGATTGCAAACATGGAGCAGCTTTAGCTCACTGTTTTATTCATGAACAGTTTGATAGAAATAGCATTGCCACTTCTGATAAAGTGATTGATAAGTGGCTTAGCCGTTTTCAAGCTCAGCCAAGCAGATACCAGCCAAATAGCCAACAAAAATCGTTATTGTACTTTTTAAAACCTAACAGCTATAACGAAGATGATTATTTTACGTTAGGCATAAAATCAGCTCGACCAAAAAATAGTGGTGGCTGGAGTAGCTCGCTTGGTAGTGAATTTTCAGCAAGTTCTTTAATTAATAGTGCTTATGCCAATAATCAAGATGTCTCTGTGCTTACGGAGCTTATTCGTACGAATCAATATGGCGATAACATTAAGTATTTTGATTTATTCGAACAGATCATAAAGACGAATCGCTGCTTTTGGCAAACAAGTTATGATTTAAACGAAGCAATTACGCTAGGTGACCCATTAGAAGCCCAATGGAAATGGATACCACTTGATAACAAATTGCATACTTTGCAGCTTGTATTTGAGAAACCTTCTGCCAGTATTCTTATTATTAAAGCTCAACCTCTTTGTTATTATGATGAAGAACAAAATTGTTTTGGAAAAATTAATACCAATACTCAATGTAATTTTGAAGCAGACTTACTCAACTCCCCTATTTTTGAAGAAGACAAATTACCTTGGGTGATGAATAAACTCTCCATGTCTTTAGGAGATGCAGTTAAGAGACTGCCTAAGCCAAAAACAGAATTTTCACAAGAATTATCAAAACCCGAGGTATATTTAAGATTTTCTACGCCCAGAGAAGTTGATCCTCAATCTGGCTTTGTGAAGGTAAACTTTTCCTATAAAGGAAATTTAGTTAATCCTCATAATGAAAGCGTTACAGTTACACCTCCAAAATCGAACTCTAGTGATGGAGAAGTAGAAGCTGAGAAAAAAGTCAAAATATACCGAGATTTAGCTTATGAACAAACCGTAATTGATAAACTTACCTCGTTAAAGTTTACGCCTCAACCTAAACCTAAACGTTATACTTTTACCAATGAAGATTATTTAAACAAAGATAAAGTCCCTAAGTATTCAATGTTGATGCAAGGTCGTTATCTTTGGCATCATTTTTTACATCAAGAAGTTCAATTACTCAAAGATCTTGGCTGGAACATTAGCTTTACTGATGACTTTTATTATAAAGCTCTTTCAACCGATAGTGTTTTTGATGCAGAAGTCGTTCAAACCGATGATCATGACTTTTTCTCATTAGGGTTAAATTTAACCATTGATGGGAAAAAAATGCCCGCATTTCCTATTTTGCTTGGTGCTATTGAGCAATTACCTAAATCGGCATTACTAGATCGTGAAAAAGAGAAACTCATATCACCTGAGTCCCCTATTTACGTAGACTTAGAAAAGGGTGAGTTTGTTGCCTTACGTTACCAAAGCGTACAGCCAATATTGAAACAGTTTATTGAACTGTTTATGCCTAATGCTTTAAATAAAAATGGCACCATGGAACTATCACGTTTTCAAGGACATCAAACATTATCAATGTTAGATGATCAAGGCATGATAGCAACCGGCACAAGTAAATTGCGCGTATTAGCTAATAAGCTTAAAGACTTTCAACAAGTCACCACTGTACCTGTTCCAGAAGGTTTGAACGCAACGTTAAGAACTTATCAGCATCAAGGATTGAATTGGTTACAGTTTTTACGTGAGTACCAATTAAATGGTATTTTAGCTGATGACATGGGTTTAGGTAAAACTATTCAAACGTTGGCGCATTTATTAATAGAAAAACAGCAAGGCCGACTCAATAAGCCTGTATTAATTGTTGCCCCAACCAGTGTTATTTTTAACTGGGCGAATGAAATAGAAAAATTTACACCGCAACTATCTTATCAAGTATTGCACGGCACTAAACGTCATCAGCACTTCGATTGTCTTGAAAGAAATGAAGCGCATGATAATCCTGTTGATATAGTTATCACCAGTTATGCATTGATCACCAAAGATTTAGCACTTTATAGCCAGCAAAAGTTTTATTACCTTGTTCTTGATGAAGCTCACTATATAAAAAATACTAAAACTAAACTGTACCAAGCGTTTTTAACGCTTAAAGCGCAGCATAAATTATGTTTAACCGGCACGCCAATGGAAAATCATTTAGGTGAGTTTTGGGCACAATTTAATTTCTTACTACCCGGTTTTTTAGGTGGTCAAAGGCAGTTTACTAAATTATTCAGAACCCCTATTGAAAAACACGGTGAGCATGAACGTAAGCAGTTATTGAATCAGCGTATCAAGCCGTTCATTTTACGTAGAACCAAGGATAAAATAGCGACAGAACTACCGCCAAAAACTGAAATAATTCAAAAATTACGCATTGAAGGCCAACAAGCTGAACTGTATGAATCAGTTCGTTTAGCCATGGACAGTCGTTTAAAAGATATTATTGCTGACAAAGGGCTTAAACGTAGTCAAATAGAAGTTTTAGATGCCTTATTAAAACTAAGACAAGTCTGTAATCATCCTAAGTTATTGTCACTTGAAGGGGCTAAAAAAGTAAATCAATCGGCTAAACTTGACCACTTAATGGAAACTTTACCCGAACAAATTGCTGAAGGACGGAAAATATTAATCTTTTCACAATTTACCAGTATGCTTGCTTTGATTGAAGAAGAACTTGTTGTCGCAGGTATTAATTTTGTTAAATTAACAGGTGCAACCACTCAGAGACAAGAAGTCGTAGATAAGTTTCAAAATGGTGAAGTTCCAGTGTTTTTAATCAGTTTACGCGCAGGTGGTGTAGGCTTAAATTTAACAGCTGCCGACACGGTTATCCACTTTGATCCATGGTGGAACCCTGCTGTTGAAAACCAAGCGACAGATAGAGCTTATCGTATCGGGCAAGACAAACCTGTTTTTGTTTACAAATACATTATTGAAAATTCAATAGAAGAGAAAATTCAAAAGATACAACAAAACAAAGCTGAATTAGCAAAAGCGTTATTGTCGGAAGAAGTCAGTGATAATAAATTGAGCTTAACAGATGATATTTTAGGATCGTTGCTTGCACCACTGAGCTAGAACAATAGTGAAACACTACAACACTTTTATATATATTCTTAATACCGCATCAGAAGACAGCAAAGCGTTAACCCGTTAGGTTAAGATATAGGTTTGATAATAAACCTATATCTTTAACAATATTCTTTTATTAAATATCTCAAAAAATTTGTTATGTGTTGAATTTATATTCGCGCTTTATCTCTACCACTTGAACTATATATGACTCATACCATTTTGATCGACCGGTCTCTTGAGCTAAAGAATGTTCAGAATCACTTTTCCATGCTTTGATAGACTCTTCATTTTCCCAATAAGAAATGGCAATTTCTTGATCACCTTCTGTAACTGCGACAAAATCTAAACAACCGTATTTAGCAAATGCAAGTTCTCTCATCTTAGCAACAGTTTTTCCATATTCATCATCTTGAATTCCAGGTTTTGCCCTAAATATCACTGCGTACATTGTTAACTCCTTTATAAAACACATTACGCCAATTTAAACTGTCTATTCTTTACAAGAATATACAAAAACACTGGATGCCATGCAAATCAAACCTTTCAATTATTTAACTAGAAATTTAAATTGGAAGTTAGAGATAATCAAATATATTCACTAGAACTATTTTTTGCTTATTTACCTGAGCTTGTGGTTAAATACTCACGACAATTTATATAACAAAAAAATAGATTATTAATAATATTATGGCAAAAGATAAAACAACTTATGTTTGCACTGAGTGTGGTGAAAATCATCCACGATGGTTAGGTCAATGTTCAAGTTGTTCAGCTTGGAATAGTATCACTGAGTATAAAGAATCTAAGGTTATAACGCAGCGCACCCCAAGTAAAACAGCTCACAGAGGTTATTCTAAAGAAGACGCAAAAATATGTAAATTGAGTGAAGTATCTGATATGGATTTAACTCGATTTGACACCGGTAGCTCTGAATTTAATCGTGTTTTGGGCGGCGGTATTGTTGAAGGTTCTGTTATTCTTGTCGCAGGTGATCCTGGTGCAGGTAAAAGTACATTGTTATTAAAAACATGTGCTCATTTAAGTCAACTTGGTAAATCTTTATATACTTCAGGTGAAGAATCTAAAGGCCAAGTAAGAGACCGAGGGTTAAGGTTACAAGCCGACATATCTAAAATAGACATAATGAACTCAGGTGATGTTGAGCTTATCTGTAATGTAATGGTCACCGATGGTTATAAGTTTTTAGTAGTTGATTCTATTCAAACTGCATTTATTAGTTCGTTGCCAAATTCACCAGGTGGCGTTACTCAAGTTAAAGAATCTGCGGCTATGCTAAACAGGCTAGCCAAAGAGCACGGCGTTACCGTTATTTTAGTTTGTCATGTATCTAAATCAGGAGATATGGCTGGGCCTAGAGTACTTGAGCACATTGGCGATTGCATGTGTAAAATAGAACCTGAAGCTGACAGTAAATACCGAACACTGAGAACGTCTAAAAATCGATTTGGTGACACTACGGAAATAGCCACTTTTGCCATGACAGCTAAAGGTATGCAAGATGTTGTAAACCCTTCAGCCATTTTCTTAGATAAAGATGGCGCTGAATCAAGTGGTAACATGGCCTATGCTTCAAACGATACTGGTAGAACCTTATTAATCAATATTCAATCACTTGTCACTGAGTCTCAAGCTGAGAACCCTATCAGAGGTGGTGTAGGTTTTGATTATAAACGTATGCAAATGCTTTTAGCGGTATTGAGAAGTCGGATGGGAGTGAATATTGGTGGAAATGATATTTACGTGAATGTTGTATCAGGTGTAAATTTAACGAAAGATGTGGGGTCTGATCTTCCATTGATATTAGCGATGATATCTTCATCTAGAGAACATAAATTTTCGGTGAATACTATCGCCTTTGGAGAAATAGGTTTAGATGGCAGTGTGAGACCCGTTCCTTCTGGTGAAGAGCGTGTCAAAGAGGCTATTCGTAATGACTTTAAAGTTATCATATTACCCAAACGAAATTACCATAAACGTCTAGAAACTAAAGGGGTTACATTGATACAGGTATCCCATGTCAAAGATGTGCTAGAAATCTTCTGATATATCTAGTACATCTTTTGATATGTATCTTAACTTTATAGTCGGTATCATTAACTTAATGATTAACGCATACGTTGATAATGCATATAATACATGTTGGAAACGAACCGTCGCTCTTTTCTAACAAACGCCCTATTAGATCGAATAACACTGAACCCCTTTAATATTCTACTTATCAATAGTTTATATAACTCAATACCAGCTAGCCTCATTTCGAATTATCCTAAGACCGACTCAGTAAATATAAATTTAGTTATCTACTAATATGAATAAGCTCAGAGAGCTGAAAGCGCGATACGCTAAGATTTTTAAATGCATGTTTGTGATTAATTAGATAGGTCTAGTGAATATAAAAAAACTGAGATTCAAGAACATACTGTTCTAACATCCAATTTCTATTCGCAAAAAATATATTTACAGCGCTTGATCTAAACCGCTTAAATATAAATGATAATCATTCTTATTAGTGTTTACATGTTTATTGTACTTATGTATCATACCCGCAACTTAAACCTCAGAGTAAATAGGCCGTAGTCGTGAAAAACCTCCATTTGAATTTAATTACCATCTCAATCCTATCAACAGTAAGCACTCAAACATTTGCAGAAGATAACAAAGAAAAAGACATTGAAAAAATAGAAGTACAAGGTACCTATATTGAAGGCTATGGTGCTCATGACGTTAGTGGTGCATCTCGTTTAGATTTATCTATTATTGAAATACCACAATCTGTTTCTGTAATCACTAGTGCGCAAATGGAAGACTTTCAATTATCAGATATAAACGCCGCGCTTGATTCTGCAACAGGTATTAATGTTGAACGCATTGAAACAGATAGAACTTATTATACTGCTCGTGGCTTTGACGTAACCAATTTTCAAATTGATGGGGTAGGCTTGCCATTAACCTCAGGTAATAGCCATGCTGATGAAGATACGGCTATTTATGAACGAATTGAAGTTATACGTGGCGCTAATGGTTTAATGACGGGTGTAGGTAATCCGTCAGCAACGATTAACTTTATTCGTAAACGCCCTACAGAGAACCCTGAAATCAGTGTTTCTGGTACGTTAGGCTCATGGGATAAAAAGCGTATCGTACTTGATGCTTCAACACCGATTACCGATAAAATAAGTGCCCGTGCGGTATTAGTAAAACAAGACAATGAGTCGTACCTAGATAGATACGAGCAAGATAAAACTGTTGCCTATGCTTTTATTGGTGCTGAATTATCAGAAAATACTTACCTTTCAATAAGTCATAGCTATAACAAAAGTGATGCGGTCGGAAATAACTGGGGAGCTAATCCTCTTTTTTATACTGATGGTAGTGCTACTAATTATCATTATTCAACAAATACCTCTGCAAACTGGTCAAACTGGCAAGTTGCTAAGAACAATACGGTCGTAGAATTAGCACACTTCTTCAATCCTAAATGGAGTTTACGTGCGACATATTCACATAAGACAACAGATGAAGATACTGAATTATTTTATGTGTATGGTACGCCAGATAAAAACACTGAATTAGGCTTAACAGGCTATGCAAGTGAATATGATATGGATGATGAACATGACCTATTCGACGTATACATCAATGGTGAATTCACCTTATTTGGGCGTGAACACCAAATAGTAGCGGGTATTAATCATGCAAAAATGAGCTACGACGACTCCTCCTTATACGACTTCACTACAGGCAACGGTTTCCCTGCTATGCCGCCACTACCACAATGGGATGGGAACGCTACAAAACCTACTCTTGAAGATGGTTTAACGGGTAGCGATGTGACCAATAAACAAAAAGCGGCTTATTTTACTGCTCGCTTTGAAGTTTTAGATAATTTACATGTGATCACTGGTGGTCGTTATAACGATTGGGAAGTAAAGGGTACATCATTTGACGTGGTTCAAGACGCTTCTGATAAAGAATTTATCCCTTATTTAGGTGCTGTATATCAAATAACGCCCGAATTAGTTGCCTACTCAAGCTATACCGAAACGTTCTTATCACAAACAGAAGTAGACATTGAGAATAAGATACTTGATCCAATCACTGGTGAAAGCAAAGAGATTGGCGTTAAAAGTGAATTCTTTGGCGGCTTACTTATCGGCTCAATGGCCTATTTTGATGTACAACAAACTAATGTCGCTAAGCTAGATGAAAACACTGTGCATTTACCGATGGACCAGCATCGCTATATAGGAACCGATGGTATAAGTAGCCATGGTTTTGAGTTTGAAATTGCAGGGCAAGCCTTTGATAACTTACAAGTGAGCTTTGGTTTAACAGACTTTACTATTTCAGGTGATGAAACGGTTACTGATTATACACCTTCGACACTTATTAAACTTGCAGCGACTTATATTGTGCCGGCAATCGAAGGCTTATCATTTGGTATAAACATGAATTGGCAAGACGATATATCTCGTAACCAAGGAGTGGTTGGCGAAGGTTTTGATAATGCTGGGGATGAAATTATTACCGAGCAAGATGCTTACGCAGTAGTCAATTTAATGATGTCTTACGATATAACTAAAAATATTAAATTATCATTAAATGCCAATAATGTTACTGATGAAAAATACATCAATAGCTTATATTGGGCCCAAGGTTTTTATGGCGCTCCTGCTAACTATTCAGCATCAATCAGTTGGTCACTTTAGTTAAGGAATATCAAATGGCATTGATAAGAAACAATGCCATTTATAAATGTTAAACATTATGAGAAAAAAATTATATAAATGGCATTCTATTGGTGCCCTTTTTGCCATGCTCCCGTTGTTAATCATCTCTCTTACAGGCAGTATTTTAGTGTTTAAAGTTGAATTAGATACTTTGTTGATGCCTGAACATATGCAAGTTACTAACACTCACACTGGCGAGCGATTGTCTCTAGATGTACTCATGGCGAATGTGAAAGCAAAATATCCCGATTCAGAAATAGGAAGCTGGGAGTTATTTGATGATAAAATCAGAACTGACACAGCCTATCTCATTGACCATCATACAAATATTTGGTCGAAGCTATATTTAAACCAATATAGCGGAGAATTACTTTCAACACCCGTTGGCACTTCAGATGATTTAACCGATTGGTTACTAGATTTACATTATAAATTACTACTTGAAACTAATGGGATGTTTTTAGGTGCGATTGTATCGCTATTACTTTTATTTTTAGGTATTAGTGGCATTATTTTGTATCGTAAATTTTGGCAAAATTTTTTCACATTAAGATTTAAGCTTGCCAGTAGAATTTTCTTCAGTGACTTGCATAAAATGGTTGGTATAGCTAGCTCTCCAGTTATTCTCATTCTTGCATTCACAGGTGCTTATTGGAACATTTCACTTGTGATTCATGAAGTAGAGCACATTATTGAAGAGCCATACTACATTGAAAAACAATTACACAGTCAGAACATATCAATACAAAAATTATTAGATAGCAATCAAGAAACCATCAAAGATTTCGAAGCTACTTACCTATTAATGCCTTTTGAACCCGCCATGGATATTATGTTTTATGGAACCGTTAGTTCAGAAAACCCGTTAAGCAGTAATTATGCAAGCACAATAACTTACGATAAAGACACTGGTAAAATGATCTACTTAGAAGATGTGAGATCTGCTGATGCCTTACATGTTATTGATGATAGTTTCAGAAAATTACACTTTGGTCACTTTGGCGGCTTATCAAGTAAATTAATTTGGTGTATTTTAGGGCTTAGCCCTTTGATTCTGTCTTTTACTGGTTTATATCTCTATTTATACAAAAACCGTAATAGAAAAATGTTAACTGTTTCTCGACGTAAAAAATCGATAAGAAATTAGTTAGATGAACTGTTTAAGTACATTTGGCATTAACTATTGGCAAATGTACTTACGTATTGGTTTTAAATAATAATTTCCCCAATAATGTTATCAGAACCTAGGTGTGACGATAAAACGCTTCTCTTCTTACTTTCTATAAATCATCCAGAATTTATGAGTTAGAGCGCTTAGAAAATTATTCACTAAACGCCTGATTTTTATTTGACTTTTATTAACTCTCTAGCTTTGGACGGGAACTTTTCTTAGACGAACTAAAGAAAGTAATATCAGTAAAAAGGCCATTGAACCGCCCCACTGCTCTACTTATCTGGCGCAATAACAATAACCTCGACTCGATTTTTCACCGTGAAACTTGTTGATACCCTTGAAGATAAGTCACCGTCACTCACAGTTACTTGCACTTCAATCACTTCATCACGATTTATCTCAGGTAAGCTAATATTCACGTGTGAAGCGGTAGCATCATTAAAGATGATTAGCGCTTTATTTATGTCCGTTAATTCGACTGCCGTACCTGATGTTTTCTTCCAGTAATAACTTAACTCGTCATCTTCTTTAGTATTGAGTGCATCCAAAGTCACTAGAGTTTCTTCATCACTGACTACGCTATCTTTTAAGACAATAACTAGTTGAGTACAATTCAACTTCTTCGGTGAAGCCTCATACTTTATTCACAGCACATCTCTTTTCCAAGAGACAACAACCAGCTATTAGCATGAGGATACAAAAAGAGTTAGGAGGAACTATGGAGAAATAGCAATTAACACTTTAGGTTTGCGCAAAGATAAAGTTTAATAGTTACTCGTAAAGGGATCGTATATGCTAATCGATATAACGAAAGGACTTTGACGAATTTTGTTGAGATTCCGTTGATATTTAACACTTAATAATAGGCTGAGACTGTTGACAAAAATATTCAGCCAAATAGTTACTTTCTTAATTAGGGTCATCACCATTGAATAATATTAAAATGAATAAAATATTAATGGCTGCCGTAATATTTCTCAGCCCTATAGCTATAGCCCAATCATTTAATGAGCTAAAAAATAAAATAGGGATAGAACAAGACAACCTTAAAAAGCTTAGTTTACTGCAGGAAATGAACAACGATCTAACTAACTACAGCCTAACAGAACAAGCGGAATATGGGTTACTACTAGGCAACAGCTTAGTGAAGCAAAATAAAATGAAAGAGGGTTTGAGTACATATACAGACGCAATTAATCTCTACAATACTCATAAGTTATCTCCTTCTAGCGAATTAGTTAATCTGTTAATAGCTCGTTCTAGAGCCTTATCAAATATCGATCACTCCAATACGACATACTGCAAGGACCGTGAACAAGCCTTATTTTTTTCACGAAAATTGGAAGAACCCAATTTAATAGCAAAGTCAATTGCCTATTATGCAAAATGTTTACAAAGTAAGGAGTATGGCATATCCAAAAGCCTTAAATTGTTTGATGAGGCGTTTACAATTGCTAAAGAACAACAACTCTCTCAGACATCAAAACAGATAATTTTTAATCAAGCGGCGAGCCTCTCTTTTCGGGCATTAATTTATGATAAAGCCTATGAGTACAATAAGCTTGCTTTACAATCATTTACTGAAACAAATGATATAAATAGTATCTACAATTCGACTTTAAATGCCATACACTACAGCATTGCAATGGTAGATGTTGACATAGCTTCGCAGCACTTAGCTGAATTAGAGCAGTTTTCAGATATACATCCTGAGTTTAAAGATGACAAGTTAAAATTTTACTATTTATCAGCTAAAGTTGCGCAACTTCAGCAAAACTGGCCATCAAGTATTTTATACTTGGAAGCTGGATTAAACGAAATAAAAAACAGTCAAAATACATCTTATATTCAAGCTACTTACGAGTTACTCAGTATTTCCTATTTTAGAATTGGAGACCTTGATAAAAGCTTTCAAACAATGTCAGCTGTAAAAACAATGTACCCCGATAAAAAACCCATTAAAAAAGAAGTCTTATTGATCCAAGGTGTGATGGCGGAAAGGCCAATTGAGATAGCAAAATCAGCCTTGCAATTAATAGATAAAGAGATTCAATCCAAAAATAACTTTGTTAAGCAGTCTACTTTACAGACTGCTCAACTTTTTGATGATAACTTAAAGCAATTAGACAATATAATTTTAGAACAAAGACTTACGATAGTTATTTTTTCAACTTTTTTCATTGTGGCGATTTTAATCGGCTTTTCTTACCTACAAATACAACGTAAAAAATTAGCTCTAAAAGAACATCACTTGATGGATGAACTGTTAAATAAAAAGAACCAATTATTAGCTGATGTTTCTCATGAGCTTAGCACGCCATTAACAGTACTTAAGTTGCAAGTGGAATCACTCAAAGATAATTTAGAAGATGACGTCAATGCAACTTACGATGCCCTTGATAATAAAATCACTGACATTGAACATCTAATTGATGATATACATCAATTAGCGCAATCGGATGTTGGAGATCTAAACCTCAATATCGATACTTTTGAACTTAATAATACTCTAGATTATTGGCAAGAAGAATTAACTCAAATTATTAATAAAAACAAACTCGATTTTGAAATAAGTAGAGAACTACCTGAAAGTTTATTAGTGAATTTTGATCGTGATAGAATTAAGCAGATTTTCATTAATTTACTCACTAACAGTGTTAAATACACTGATAAGCCAGGAAAAATCAAGTTAACGGCTACAGCTAAAAATAAAACGTTGCTGCTCTCAATTGAAGACAGTGCGCCAGGTGTTTCGAAGAAAGATTTAATTAATATATTTGAACGTTTATATCGCGTAGAAAATTCAAGAAGCAGAGAAACAGGCGGCTCAGGACTTGGGTTAGCTATTTGTAAAAGTTTAATTGAAGCACATCACGGACGAATATATGCTGAGCACTCTATGTTAGGCGGTTTAAAAGTTATTATTGAGCTTCCTCTTAAAACCGAAAATTAAAGACGACATATGTTTTAGTATGTAAGATAAGTGGCTTATCTTTTTGTGGATTTTGTCACTCGTCCTTTGACATTACTAATCTCCATTATCAGGGATAGTTACAATATGCTCACAACAAGTGGTATAACACAAGATAACAGAATACCTAAAGTTACATAACAGAACTAAAAAACGGCTATATTATTGTATATTATGAAAAAAACCAACAACAACGATACACCGAGTTACAGTAAAGACTCCCCCTCTATTCTATGGCACGATTATGAAACATTCGGCATATCACCGAAGTTCGATAAGCCTTCTCAATTTGCTGGTATTCGCACAGATCTTGATTTAAACATTATTGGTAAGCCGGAAATGTTTTATTGCCGACCACCACAAGATTATTTACCTCAACCTGAAGCATGTTTAGTAACAGGAATTACACCCCAGAAGGCCCAACAAGACGGTTTGTCTGAAGTTGAGTTTGCTGAACGTATCCATACTTTATTTACTGAACCCAATACATGTGTTGCTGGCTATAACAATATTCGCTTTGATGATGAATTTACGCGCTACCTGCTTTACCGGAATTTTTACGACCCTTATGCTCGTGAATGGCAAAATGGTAATTCTCGTTGGGATATTATTGATATGGTGCGTGCGTGTTACGCACTTCGTCCTGAAGGTATAAACTGGCCCACAATTGAACGTGACGGCGAACAAGTGGTCAGTTTCCGTCTAGAGTTGTTAACTAAAGCGAATGATATTGCTCATGAAGCCGCACATGATGCAATGAGTGATGTTTATGCCACCATTGCCATGGCGAAGTTAATTAAAGATAAGCAACCGAAGCTATACGAGTTTATTTTTAATTTAAGAAATAAAAAACAAGTGGCTGAGTTACTCGATGTTTACAGCATGACTCCCGTTGTTCATACATCAAGTAAGATTTCTTCAGAACATGGCTGTACCAGTTGGTTTGCACCTTTTGCTTATCACCCTGTTAATAAAAATGCGATTATTGCCGTTGATTTAGCACGTGACCCACAGCCCTTATTTGACTTGAGTGCTTCAGAAATTAAAGCGCGTTTATATACCCGACACGATGATTTAGCTGAAGATGAACTTCCTATCCCTATTAAACTCATTCATATCAATAAATGCCCTATTGTTGTGCCAGCAAAAACGTTATTACCCGAAAATGCTAAACGGTTAAATATTCCTAGGGAGCTTTGTTTAGAGAATTTAACCAAATTAAAACAGCATTTAGAAGTAAGAGACAAGCTAGCTGAAGTATTTTCACCTGATGATTATAGTGACCAAGAAAAACCTGATGCTGAACATTCGTTATATGGTGGAAACTTTTTTTCTCATAGTGATAAAGCTCAAATGGATATTTTACGTGAACTTGCCCCTGAGCAATTAGCAACGCATCCGTTTACTTTTCAAGATGAGCGATTAACGGCTTTATTGTTTTTATATCGCGCTAGAAACTACCCTTTAACGCTAACAAGTGCTGAGCAACAAAAATGGCAGCAACGTTGCCAAGATAAAATTCAATTTGGTGGTAAGGGGTTATTAAGTGCTGATGAGTTTATGATCACATTAGAAAATTTAGCCTATGAACATGAAAGCGATGCAGGAAAAATGAAAGTTCTAAAAGCTTTGTATGACTTCCTTCAGGGATAATTAATTGCTCAAATACCCCCATAACCCTTACATTATTCTGGTTTGATTCTATAGAACCATGAAATATCTAAGCCCTGCTTGCAGGGCTTTTTTTTGCTATAAATTTTAGTGGTAAATTAAAATGAATCGCCAGGTATACGCACCCAACCTTCCATTAACACTCGAGCACTTCTACTCATCACAGCTTTGTCTACGATCCAAGCACCGTTTATTTCACTCGCTTGAGCTCCTACTTTTAGAGTCCCAGAAGGGTGGCCAAAAACCACGGATTCACGCTCTCCACCGCCGGCAGCTAAATTAACGAGTGTTCCAGGAATAGCCGCGGCTGTGCCAATGGCAACAGCTGCAGTGCCCATCATCGCATGGTGCAATTTCCCCATTGATAATGCACGTACATGTAGGTCAATTTCGTTTGCTGAAACAGACTTTCCACTAGAGGTAACATAATCTTGTGCTGATGAAACAAAAGCGATTTTTGGCGTATGTTGACGAGCTTGTGCTTCTGAAAGCTCTTTTATTAAGCCCATTTTAATTGCGCCATAAGCACGAATCGTTTCAAAACGTTCTAGTGCTGCGGGGTCACCATTTATCGCTTCTTGTAATTCGGTTCCTGTGTAGCCAATTTCATCTGCATTTAAGAAAATCGTTGGAATGCCAGCGGTGATCATGGTCGCTTTAAACATACCAATATTTGGTACGTCTAATTCATCTACAAGATTCCCCGTTGGGAACATCGCCTCAGATGGATCAACAGGTGCGATAAATTCAACAGGCACTTCTGCAGCAGGAAAGGTAACGCCGTCCAATTCAAAATCACCGGTTTCTTGTACTTCACCATTTGTAATAGGTATTTGAGCAATAATAGTTTTTGAAATATTTTTCTGCCATATTCTTACGGTACAAATTCCATTTTCAGGAATACGCGCCGTATCAACAAGACCAGAGTTAATCGCAAAAGAGCCTACTGCTGCGGTTAAGTTTCCACAATTACCGCTCCAATCAACAAAGGCTTTATCAATCGCTACTTGACCAAACAAATAATCAACATCGTGGTCGGCCTGTTCAGATTTAGCTAAAATAACAGTTTTACTGGTACTTGACGTAGCACCGCCCATTCCATCGGTTTGTTTGCCGTAAGGATCTGGGCTGCCAATAACCCGAAGCAGCATATTATCACGCGCTTCGCCTGCTACCTGACAACGTTCAGGCAAATCAGTTAAATTGAAAAATACACCTTTTGATGTACCACCGCGCATATATGTTGCAGGGACTTTTACTTGAGGTACGAAAGCCATAGCTCTCTCCTTTTATTATTTTTTACAAAAATGGCACATTATCTTTTAAGAACAATGTGCCATTTTAAAAATCGATTCAATTCATCATCCTGAATCAATTTCTTAAAGCAGAATTTTAGCTCTAGTTCAAGGCGGAAGCGCGGAATGTACAAGTGTACATGAGCACTTCCAACGCAGAAATCGAGCTAAAATACCATTTAAGAATTAGATTCCAAGAAATCGGTAGCGAACTTTTGTAGTACCCCACCCCCATCATAAACTGAAACTTCTTCCGCTGTATCTAAACGACACTTAACAGGAATTTCAATTACTTCACCGGCCTTGTCACCATTCTTTTCACTTGAGCTTC
>CAJWBY010000006.1 GCA_913020705.1 uncultured Colwellia sp. | reverse complement strand
ATTAATTAGTGAGGGCGGTGTTGATATCATAACCGGTAATCAAATTGATAAACTTGCCCTTTCACTTCCACTCTATGGCTATACAGAATATAAAACTGTTACTCCTTTGACGTCATTACTAACTTTTTTTGAGAGCCGAATTAACCTAAATCTAGCTCTAGGCATCGATAACTCTATAGATCTATCTAATACAGATCCTGAAGCAATGAAGAACGATGCTCCTATTTACTCTTATCTTTATGAAAAAGGCAATCAAGTTGCCATACTAGCACTAGGTCTACAGGTATTTATTGATGAACAATCAGGAGATAATAAAAAAAGCGAAGGAGCATTTAACTCAATTGCTTCAATCTTAGAGGAAAAATACCTCTCTTTGAATCAGCAAGTAAATATAGAATCCTCTGACTTTATTGAAAAAGTTGTTGATCATTTTATTAACCTCAATATTACCGAGAACATTAACTTTATAAAACCAACTGAAAATTCAGTTGCCAACCTAAAAAATATCTTATCTTCGACTCTTCCTGTAATAGAGTTGAAATCAAATGAAGATATAACATCTAAATATTTTATAGATAAGAAACAAAAGGCAAGAGCGTCTTTTTCAACCGAAGAAAATATAGTGCTAGCTGGCAATAATATTGTTTTAGATATCTTTAAAAAGTATTGTAAAAATTTTAAATTACGAAACTATACCAACCAGCCCATATTAGTACACTTCCTATGACAGTAAGTGTTAAATTATGAGCTCCACCTTCAACTAAAGATTTTGATTATTTTCTTTTATGTAAGTATAAAGAAATGACTAGAGCTCCTACTCCAGCTGAAGCGACAGTGGCATATAAATGGCAAATATATGAATTCTAGGTGGTGGAATTTCATTAGTTTAAACTTACAAGAAGAAGTAGCTAATAATAAATTTAAGGTTTATGTATTTAATCACTTCAATTCAGTTCAAGCTGAATGGTTAATTGAAAAAGAAATATCTGACGATTATTGTTTAATATTAAATAATACAGAAATGTGTGGCTATAAATTAGATGAATGTCGTTCAAAAGCAAGAGAAAATAAAACCTATTGTAAAATAGCCCAACAATAATTTGATTAACTATGTCCATATTTTGATGGTCATCAAGGTGAGTTAATCGTAATAAGTGTGCCGTTTGAAGAATGTTCGTTTAGGTATATTAGTTATCTCTGGATAATGGATATCTACACCTTATGAATGTTCTGAAAGCTAATATTAAACGCTTAATCTGGCTCTTAACTCATCATCAATACTAACTAGAACTTCTACATTATCTAACGTCAAAGCCGCCTCATTGTCTATAATTTTAATCCGTTCTCGCATAGGCACTCCTTTTTTAGAACTAATAATTTCATATCCCACGGACTCTAGATGTTCGGTAAATTGAGTAATAGTAAATCTAGGTTCAAGCGATTTTTTCCACCAAAATATCATTTTTTGTTCTACGTTCTTTTTCAATTTAAAATAATATTCAGATCTTGTTAAAGGTGATAAAATAAGATTATCAATGGTGAGTTGTCATTTTTGAGTGAGAAATATTTTCTCTTAAGATCAAGGTTATCTCGAATTATTTGATAAATTTCATCAACGCTAACGACTACTGGTTGGTTAAATCGACATAATGTTGCATGAAGTACCACAGCTTGGACTTTAGCTTATAAGTACTATATTCATCCGCAGATAAGCTTAGGCTGTTACTCAAGGTGATTGGTTGTGCTTTATCAATAATGACAACCTTACCAATAGGGTTCTCAGCATAGACTGAAAATAACGGTTCTAATTGTTCTAGTGACAATTCACACTGCAACCCTGATCTTAACCACCTAGATCGAATTTGAGCGGCTCTGGTTCTGATGTTCATATACTTAGAGTCTGCCGCATAATATAATTATTTAAGTATAGGGTTAACTATTAACACTACCAATACAAACTTATATAAAACTAAAATTCGGACGGGGATTCGACTCCCTAATGAGGACTAGAATCAAGTTTAAGGTGCTATTTTCAATATTTATTCATACTAAATAGCTATATAAACCGCCAGAAACATACCTAAATCACATATAT
Organism: uncultured Colwellia sp.; assembly: GCA_913020705.1. The sequence goes on along the minus strand of CAJWBY010000006.1, from coordinate 59,579 downwards.
TTAGCCCAAACCTTTAACTACACCAGCAACTACACCAACAAAAACAAAAAACAAACAAACACTTAAATAACAATAACTTGAACATCAAGTTCAAACGCCCCCGCGCAATCGAACTGACTATGAATCATAAATAAGTACCACAATTAGTACCACACACCTTTAACAAATACAGATAAAAACTAACACCACATAACAGTAACCAATATTTTTAATTTATCAGTAAGTTAAATTTAAATAGCCTGTTAACTTTTTATCAATGCCGTAATAAAAAATGCAAAAGCTAGAGAGGTGGAATTTAATATTGTTGAGGGCAAAAGTTTATCATTAAGGCTAACTTTACTTTCTAGTGTAAAATACTTGATGAAAAGCACCCAAAAAATTTAAATTTATTTATCAGTGCAACCTTCTTCAACCACTAATTTGGCATATTCTGGTTTTGTCTCGGACTGATAATAACTTTTAGCTTTTGAATCATTTGGCTACTTTTAAGGTTTTGCTGATTTCAAGCTATAAACCTTTCCAGTATCGTTAGACTATTACACTAATGATTAAAGGCATTTATAATGTGTTTTATTATTTTTTATCTTCTTTGTTAGTAAAATCAATACCTGCTTTCTTTGTTTTAGCTATTAGATCGAGTGCATCAGCATTCATCGCTATAATATCGCTTGTAAATTTTTCCTTTACATCTTCTTCAACATTTGGCTGCTGAGGAACCTCTTCAATAAAATTATCAGAATCTTTACCCATATCCATTTATCCTTATGTGATATAAAAACGAGAACAGTGCCACTAGCACATATTTCATTTGCGCAAAATATTGGTAGTTTACTTGTTTTTGTAGCAGTAAAACTACATTTATATTCAAAGTATATCAAGGATTCTTTGCATTCAACTTAAGAGGTAAGAGGAGTAAAGTGTCACATTTTTCAAGGCTTTCACTCCTTTATAGAGTACACATAATTTTACTAGTTATTACCTTTAGGTTTTATCGATGGCTTTTACAGAAAACATTTATCAATTCAAATGATTCATTAGTCATAAATAGCGTGCATTATAAGCAATCCAATGAATAGTTTTTTCGCTAACATGAGTACTATAAGTAAATGGCTTAATACAATAAAAACTGGAAAATAGCTCATGTAGCATCTTATTTAGCGAAGACGGTGTGAACTGAGGTCTTAAAAAATATAGAATGAGTTCAGTAAACGATACTCGAAAACACCACTAACTTGACATAATAGTTAATAATTGTCCGGTAAGATCATTTATTTGCTGCTGAAATAATTTGATTTGTTCTTTTGATGTTTCATCTTCTTGATCTTGCAACTTATGCAATTCTTCTGCAATCTGTTTAATTCTATCCTTTATATCGTCAATCGCTTTTTGTTTAAACTCTGCAGCAATCTCCATTATAGATTTATTTTTAGGCTCGTATGAAGCTTCAATTCATCTTCAAACTTTTCATTTGCTTCAAGCGAGTTAGACAATGTATCTTCAGCCCAATCTTTAAGAAAAGTGCTTTTCTTAGAATTATTACTTTCCTCAATACTTGCTGAAACGTCATTATCAGTATTTAATACTTCGATACTTTTTAAATTAACATTTTGTTGTATTGAGTGTAGAGCTGAAAGTGAATTCATAGAGATAAATTTTTGAGACTGATAACTTTATATCGACAGATGCATAGCGTTCTTTAATGGTGATTTAATTCATTAAACCCTTATTTTACAACAACGTACTATTTTAGTAGAACCAAGCTAACTTATCTATTTCTTTTTTCCTCAAAAATCACATTTTATAATAGGTTTCCATTCACGTATTTTCCAAGCTTAGCAAACATTCACACCCCATTTTAATGATTCATAATAGCAGTTCAAAAGCGTCGATTCGGGAATGTTATGCGTATTAACTAAATGTTCTGCATTTACATTATCAGATACTTCATAATACTTAGCCATATCTAAAAGTTCAGATAATGCTCCTTGCTGCTTAAATAATGCAACCTTAATATCTTGCGAAAAAATATAATCCATAACAAATTTTTGCATGGGTAAGTTTAAAATTGCATCTAGGTTACTGAGTATCCCCGTTAAAAATGCCTTTTCTTTGAGGTGATTAAAAGGGGCCTCCTCAGCAATAAGCTCCATCATTTTAGCGCGAATTAATGACTCAACAAAAAGCTCTGGCGGGCTGTCTGATGATAACGTTGACATAGATATTATTGCTACATATTGCTTTATTTTATTTGTGCCTAAATAAGTAATAGCCTGCTTAATAGAAGTGATTTCAATATTGCCACACTCTCCTGCACTATTAACTAACTTTAAGATCCCACTCACTAAAGTGACATCACGACTAATAATTTGAGTCAATTGATCAAAGTCTAAATGAGGTTTATAGGCTTCAAGGAAGAGTTGAATTAAATTTACCTTCAGCGGTGATACACATGTCCCAGACTTTATCTCAGGTTTATGAAAAAAGTACCCTTGATAGTAATCTACATTAATCAGTTTGAATTTTTGAAATTGATCATTATTTTCGATACGTTCAGCAACAATTTTAACGTGACTCTTAGTTGATAATAGTTGCTCTTTGAGCCTTTCTATTTGCAAATAAGATACTTGTTCAATATCAACCTTAATAATAGAAATATAGGGGAAAAATACATCCCACTTACTTGTAAAATCATAATCATCTAACGCGATCTTATAGCCTTTTTTATGAAGTTGAGAAACATTAAAAATAAGTTCATCTGAAATATTAATTGTTTCTATTATTTCAACAACGATATCTTGTGGGTTAAATAGCAAAGGTGAGTTTTGTAATAATGTGAATTCATCAAAATTAATAAAGGCTAATTTACCACAACAAACATCAACTAAATTACCTAAAATATGATTCTGAAGTATCACTCTCGACGTTGCTTTTTCAGGTGAAGACTCTCTAAATACATTTTCCAGACTGTCTCTAAATAGCAGTTCGTAACCAATAGTTTTAAGGTTTATATCTAAAATTGCTTGTCTTGCTATGAATGTATCCGAAATTATTTCCATCAAGTAAACCTTTTTATTCTAATTATTAAAGAGTAGTTCCTATGCAAAGAAAGTCTACTTTTTGTAATCATTAAGCCGAATCAAACCAATAGGTATCCAAACAGAGTTTTGCATTTTTTAAATTATTAACGATAATATAATATTAGCCAGAAATTCTTTTATTTATTAATACTTAATGTTAATTATTTAAACTGATGAAGGTAACAAGTTTAGCTACAACTGATGAAGTATATATGTGCGATATAAAATTAACGGTTAAGAATGAAGAAAAAGATTTATTGATGACCATTACCTCTGTAGAAGGTCAACCCAAAGCTGACTTAAAAAAACTAGAATCGGCATTTAAATTATCTGATTATGCTGCTTTTTTACTGATTGAAGGCGCGATGGAATTGCTGCTAGAAGAAGTAGCTAAAGCTAATGAAAATTTCAAAACCAATAACAATGATGAAGAAAGTGAGGCTAAAAAGCCTGCGGCTAGCTCTGCAATTATTGCTAATGCTGTTGATGCTACCATTGAGATTACTTTGGATGCTGAAAACATGTCAGCCACGTTAGAACTTAAAGCTGGTTATGGTGGTAATCATATTAAAAACTCGGATATTGTCGAGGCGCTAAAAGAAAAAAATATAGTAAAAGGTATTATTAAAGAGAACTTGATCAGCATAGTAAAAGAAGGCCTGCAATTACAGGGGGGGAAAAGTATATCCACTGAAATAGCTAAAGGTAAGATGAGTATAAATGGTAAAGATGGTCATATAAAATATTTAGTTGATGACCCAGCGGATAGAGTAATGCGCCCTAAAAAACTCGATAATGGCAATGTTGATATGCGTGAATTAGGTGATTTGATTTTCGTAAAAGCCGGTCACAAATTAGCGAAGGTAATTCCCCCCACTTATGGTGTTAAAGGTTTTAATGTTATTGGAAGTATTCTGGACGCTGTACCCGGTGAAAGATTTTCTTTAGTTGAATCTGAAGGCTCCTCTTTTTTGGATGAAAACAAGAGTATTCTCATTGCAAACATTGATGGCATGCCGCAGCATTCAGATAACAGTGTTGCAGTAAACAAGCTGCTAGAAATTGAAAATATTGATGTAGGCTCTGGAAATATTCGCTTTGATGGTTCTATTTATGTCAAAGGCAATGTTTGCGAAGGTATGGAGTTATTTGCGAGTGAAGACATAGTCATTGGTGGTGTCGTTGAGTCTGCAATGATCTCTTCTGGTGGCAGTATATCTATTGCGTTAGGTATTATTGGTCGTCAAATATCTGAAAATGATGAACTTGAGAATAGTACGGTGCTTCGAGCGAATGGTGACATTAGTGCACAGTTTGCGCAATATGCCGATATATTGTCTAAGAACGATATTAAGGTTGCGCAGTATATTTCTCATTGCCAAATAATTGTTGAAGGTGATTTATGGGTAGGTAATCTTACAAGTGAAAAAGCTGATGGAAAAATATTTGGCGCTTTCATACAGTCAGGAGGTTCAGTTTATACGGGTACTTTAGGCTCACCTTGTGGAGCGATGACAAACCTGAATTTCAATTATTGGGCAGATAGTGCAGAAGAATTGCGAATGACTACCGATGAGAAAACGCAAAAAATAATCAGACGCTTGCCTCGAATTTATAAATTATTGCAAAAAGCTATCAACCTAGGTAAAGAAAACGAAAAACAATTAGAGCGCATTACAAAGGCATTAAAACAGCATTTAGGATGGTTAGGCATACTCAATAAAGGATGGCTGGACAAAGAAACTAAGATAAAAAATCATTTGGAAGAAATGGAACTTGCAGCCTATCAATCAATATTGTCAGGCGTAAATATTGAAATATCGAGTAAGGCTTGCGCGTTTAAGCGTGACTACGAGGCAACTAAAGTTCAATGGCTGGAACATGAAATTAATGTAGAACCCATCGTTAGTTAATTTTCGACATGAAATCAAAAGTCAGATATTAAAAAACCTGCATTAAATTGAACATTTAAGCAGGTTTTATATAAATTATAAACGTCTAAAGTTCGCTTATAATTTTTTGATAACCTTAACAGAGTCATCAACTTTACTGGCGTCAATATAACCAATGGCATTAGGTGTTGATGACACCCAATTCAATACTTCACTGTCTGATGCACCTTCTTTCAATGGTTTGGCTTTACCAGAAAAAATTAATTTAGACCAATAGGCTTTTACCTGAGAACTTGATTTACCTAAAACTTCTTTTTCAAAATTTTTACGTATCGCATTGCCAGATTTTAAATTGATTGCCTTAACAGATTCACCATTAGAGAAAGTTTTATTTTTTCCTAAAAACATACGCTTAATATCGTTGTCTGAAATTTCACTACTGTTTCCTGAATTCACAATAATAGCGACTTCTGCAAAGGCCAAAGGGCTAAGTGAAAATAAAACAAAAAATACACTTCTTTTAAATAATTTCATCATAAGCCCCTTTAAAATACAGTAACAAGCGCTACGCGAAATAACCCAGCGTCACTTGCACTATTATTATCATTAGAGAAGTCGGTATATTCAACTTTTACAGCAGCTGAATCATGGAATTCATAACGAGCACCAATAGTTATGTAGTCTTCTTCTACATTTTGACTCTCAAGCAAACCTTGCGTCCCAGCTTTTAAAATGTCTAAGCCTGGCGCAAGACCAAAAGGCACATCAGACGTATAATTACTGATAACTTCCTTATCAGTACCGTAAGTAACATGCACGAGAACTTTATCAAATTGATAACCTCCCATGATATAAAATGATTCTTGATCTCCAAATGGTGCATCATCGAATGTAAGTTCAGTGTATTCAGCCACTACAATAATTTCATCAATGTTAATTTGAAATCCAAGTTCTAAAAACGAAATCGAGTCATCATCAACGAGTGTATTGTTTGCTATATCTTGAAATCCAGCTTGTTGCCATCCAGCGCCTAGTGCTTCTAAATCGGTAAGAGGCATTGTCATATCTGTAACAAAATAACCTGTTCTTAACGTTAACCAATCATACGTAAAAGTTGCTGATAAGCCCATAAGGCCATTAAATTCAGGCACCAACTGCTCACCAAACACGCTTACTTCATCAGTATTCCTGCCATATATCGCATGAAAAGTTGCGTCTACATCATCGAAATTGGTGGTGTAAATGGCACCTAACCCGTCGAATGTATCAAATAATAGGTCATAAACTCCTTTGGGTGGATCTATCCATGAATATGCATATGATACATCAAGAAAATCTGAGTACATAAAAAAGGGAGCCCGTTGTCTGCCAGCCAGCACACGTAATTCGTCAGAGGCGTCATAGCTCACATAAGCCCACTTAAATTCAGGATCCCAATCATCGCCCCCTTTAGCCGTTAATTGCACCGTAACACCTAGGCCATCACCTAAATCACTTGAAGCCTGTAAAGCAACTAATGATCCTTGTTTGAAATCAAATTCATCTTTGTAGTTATATAGTTGTTCTTTGCTTGATGTTGTTGTACCTCCAACAATTGAAGCAAAGCCACTTAAATGAATTTCTGCATGCAGCGAGCCAGAGACAAAAGCACTTGCTAACGCTATAGAAATGAGATGTTTTTTCATATAATTCCCTTACCTATTATCATGTTTGAGAGTAAATTTTATACTTTAAATTGTAATGCAATCGCTTCTAATTTTGAGGCTAATTCAGTTAACTCATTGCTCGCATCGGCAATTTCACTTGAAGCATTAGAAGCTTCATCTGCACACCGTTGAATATCTTCTACATTGTTGACCATAACGCCAGAGACTTCAGTTTGCTGTTCGGTAGACCTAGCAATTGCATCGTTCATTTCTGAGATCACCTCGATGGCAGACGTTATCTCTAATAAACTTTCTCCTGCTTGGTTAGCACTTTCAACACTCGCCTCAACCCCTGCTTTTGAACCTTCCATTGTTGCAACAGCTTTACCGGCTGCACCTTGTAATTGAGCCAATATGTTATTAATTTCTTGGGTTGACTCTTGGGTTCTTGATGCCAAATTCCTCACCTCGTCGGCGACTACGGCAAAACCACGTCCTTGCTCACCAGCTCGAGCAGCTTCTATAGCCGCATTTAGCGCGAGTAAATTAGTTTGCTCTGCAATACCTCGTATTACTTCTAATACTACATTCACTTTATTGGTATCTTCTTGAAGTTGATTCACTATCTCAGATGATTCATTAACTACATTGGCCAGCAGGCGAATTTCAGCAACCGTTTTATCTACAACGTCTTTACCATTACTTGCTTCATTATTCGCATTTCTTGCTGACGAAACGGCATCAGCGGCATTACTGGTAATATCAGCAACACTATGGCTCATTTCTTCCACCGAATGTCTTGATGATAAGACACTGTCACTTTGTCGTTTAAATGAATCTATGGTGTGCCCAGATAGTGTTTGTATTTTATTTGCAGTTTGCGCCAAAGGCATTGCAGTATTTACAACATCTTTAATAACTCCTTGCAGTTTTTCAATAAAACTATTGAACCAAAAAACAAGGTCTCCAATTTCGTCTTTATATTTAGTCGTTAACCTCACCGTTAAATCACCGTTATCTTGAGCAATATTTTTCAAAGAAGAAATTACATTTTGTAAGCTATTACAAATTGAACTAGCGATAGGCAGCGCAACAGCGAAAAGTAATAAAATGGTTATCGTACCGATAATGATCCCTACGGTAGACGTTGACTGAACGTCTGCCCTTACAGACTCAAATGCATCATTAAAGCCTTTATTCCTTTCACTTTGAAAGTTATTCAATTTCAGTTGAACGCCATCAAGCTCTTTTGTCATTTGTTCACTACGATCACCAAGTGTTTCAAAATCAATAGTGCCATCAACCATTTCTTTTGACAGCGTAGACGCATGTAAATAATAACTATTAAAATCGCTTAATAACTGCTTGAGGAAAGAGACATTATCTTTATCGATTCGATATGATTCAGTTAACTTATTACGAAAGGCATCAGCATATTTGTCAGAGGTTTCAATTAAATCGGCCTCCCCCATTGTTGCTGCATTTCCTAGGGTTTCTTTGATTTTATCTAAATGGACTAAGCCAAATTCAGAGACTTGTAAAAATTCATATTCAACCGCATAAGCATGGTCAAGATCCTTAACAATTTGCGACATTGTTAACAAACTCGTAAACAAATAAATGGCAAACCCAACAGAGCCTACGATAGGGATTAATAATATTTTTAATCGTATGGATAAGGAATTAAATGATGACATATAAGAAAGTTTCCACTCGTAATGAAAGATAAACACTTAATTGATTATAGACGATTTTTTGAAAAAGCAAGTATCAACGTTTGTTTTCGAGGAGTGAGTAAAAGAGAGTGATTGAAATTCAATTTAGCATCCAAATTTATCTATTTTTTTGTGTATTTATTTACTTAAATATTTTTAACGGTAATGCCTAAGTTTAATGCAAGCTCATTACTGTCTTTGGCAGCTACAACCTGAAACTGTGAAATGAAAGCCCTTTGACTACTTTACGTACTTTGGCCCCATTATTTTACTTAAGTACTTTAAGTTTCTTTGTATAGAATCGAAAGTTAAGTAAATTCATCTTTGTTTTTTTTGAGAGTTCAGTAAAATAGTTAATCTTTAACGATTCTATAAAGGTTTGTGATGACACGCGTTGTTTTATATATTTTAGATAAATGCCCCCATTGCCGTGAAGCTCAAAAATACTTGGATGATAATGGCATTAAATACCGATTAACAAATGCGAAAATGCAGCGCGGTAGAAAAGAGCTTGACGCTATAGGCGCTAGCTCTGTGCCAGCCCTTAAAGTTGGTAATAAAGTCATGATTGGCTGGAATCTAAAAAACTTTAAGAAGCTCTATGGCGCAGATTAATAAGCAGAATTACCGAATTTGATCATTGAGCAAACAATGGGAATAGAGTTCTAGATTACTCTATTTTAATTGAATTAAGATATATAGAAGAGCAATTTATCATATAACTACCTCTTTACTTCTGTACTTCATCTATGGTTCAACTCAGATTTGGTTTTAATAAAAATAAATTATCAACGCATTATCACCATTTAGCCAGAAGCTTATTCACGTTACTTTTTGTCGTTTTTGATAACCTTTGTATTAATTCAAAAGGTACAAACTCATGGTCAATAGTTTCTTCCATGTCATCAAGCATGGCTAACCATAATTTAGCGGTCATCTCGGCATCAAACAATGCCCGGTGAAATGCTCCGTCTGATGGAATATTTTTATAACTAATGAGCGTACCTAATTTGTGATTAGGCGCGTCTATGTTAATTCTGCGCGAGACCAATAATGAGCAAATAAATTGCCCTGAGTACTTTCTGCCAATACGACTTAATTCTGCATCAAGAAATTTTTTATCGAACGATGCATTATGAGCAAGTAGATTATCGTCCCCAATAAAGTTAGCAAATTGTTCCATAACTTCATCACAAGAATCCGCCTTAGCAAGCATCTGATTAGTGATCCCCGTATATTGTTCAATAAAACTACTGACACGAAAACCAGGGTTCATCAACGCTTGGAATTTATCGGTAACTTGACCATTTTCAATTCTGACCGCGCCTATTTCTATTGCTCTATCGCCTTGGGTTGGTGATAGTCCTGTGGTTTCAAAATCAAGTACGACTAACGAGTTCGCATTTTCATGCATGTAAGTTAACCCTGTAAATTATAATTAGGCTGATTTTAACGGCTCTATTGCAAAATGAAAGTAATCATTAATACTAAGACTTTTAATATACGGCCAAAAAACTATTAGCAACTATGCTTTTTGCCTTTAGTTAAACCAACTAGCGTTATTTGTTCAATCTCAGTGGCATTATGTTGGCAAGCTAAACGATAACCTTGTTGTAATTGTTCGTCGGTGAAATGAACTTGCTCTGCTGACGTCACCTTCGTCTTTTTATCAAACAGTATTTTACACAGCCCACATACTCCACCACCGCCACATATAGAAGGCAAAACAATATCATGTTCAATTAGCCCATCAAGTAAGTTAGATTTGCTCGTTACTTCAAACTCACCCATCGGTTGCTGATTCATATCAAACAATGCCAATTTTCGTTTATTTCTGCCCAAACTGATTTTGTATTGGCCATTAAAGCCAAGTTCAATTGTCCAAATAAAACCGGTTAGGGCAAAGAAAAGTGTAAAAAGCGCAAAAATAATAATTTGAACATTGTTAAAGCTTCCTTCAGTCCCATAATCCATGAAATGCAGCATAAAAAAGAGGTCAGCAAATCGCTTATCATCATTACTATGTTTAACAATACGTCCTGAACCTGCATCGATATAAACACTGGTATTAACGGTATCAGCATAATTAATTTGCCAAACCTTATTTTGTTCACGAGGAATATCGTCATAAGGTGGAGATAATTTAACAATGCTGATAATTTTATCTTGCCCCTTATAAGAAGCTTGAGCAATTTCGCCTGCCATGACTTCATCAATAATGACTTGCTTACCCGAATAAGCATCGACTAAGGAATAGCTATTATGCTGGTGACTATAAAGACCTTTATTATGGGTCAACAGATAATAGGGTTTTTCAAGTAATGATATTTGTTTAAGTGACACTGTAGGCTTTGATTCAAGCAAGACTACTTGAGGTTCAACTAGCTGATTTTTATTTACTTTCGCTATAGCGGGGCTTTGTCGAAATTGATTCCCTGAAGCCTTTTGATGATCCATCAAATTAAAAAACAAGCCAGTACTTAGCCAAATAAATAGTTGTAACCCAACCAATAAAGACAACCATTTGTGCAGTTTTTTAAGAAGAAACATGATTAATTCCTTTCTCATCATCATTTGTGTCTGAACGTTTTAATTTATCTGTTTTGGCTTTAGTTTTATTAAAAATAACAAAGTAACTTAAAATGGCTCCAAAGATTGAGGCAATAATTGAAAAAAGAGTAAACCAAAATAACAATTGATTACTGGGATCTTCCTCCTCGTAATCCATTACATGAAAACTAAACATCCAATCAAAAATCCGCCAAAACTCATGACGTTTACCTACTAATTTTCCTGTTTGAGCAGAAACATAAAGAGAAGGATTTCCAAAATCATCAAAATTAACTCGCCAAGCAGGTAATGCGCGACGACTTAATTCTATTGGCGGGTTTTTAGTAATCAGCTCTGTATCGGCAACCTCCCCCCTTCCACTGTAGTAATGTTTTGCAACATTAATAGCCTCGTTCACACTCAATGGGGAGAGCTTATGACCATTACTTGCATTAAGGAGAATTTTTTCATTAAGCTGAGTGAAGCGATAAACTTCTTGGTCAATAAAAAGTCCTACTTCTATATTTTCAGCTCCAGAATACCGTTTCTTTAACTCAGACATAGGATAAGTAATTCTACTGGCATCAATTTTAGTTTGATGATTTACAACCAAACTATCGCCATGAATATAGTCGATATCAAATATCACCATATATGCGCCAGATACTGACCAAATTAAAAACTGAATACCCAAGAATAGCATTAACCATTTATGAAACTTTCGGCTAGTGTTTAATAACTTCATGAAACTATACCTTTGACTCTGCTATTTTTATTGATGATGAGCGCCATAAATAAAACAAGGCTGGCAAAACAAGTAACGTCAAAATAACTGCACTAAACACGCCACCAATCATAGGTGCTGCAATACGACTCATTACTTCTGCCCCTGTACCTGTGCCATATAAAATAGGTAACAATCCAATAAAAATAGTTGCCGATGTCATCATCACAGGACGAACACGCATTCCTGCGCCATGAAGAACTGCCTGAAGTATATCTTCTTTGGTGGTAGTAATATCTTTTACCCTATGTTCACTAAGCATTTCTTGGTAAGCCTGATTCAAATAAACCAGCATAATAACACCAATTTCTACGGCAACACCTGCGAGCGCTATAAAACCAACGCCAACTGCTACTGAGAAGTTATAACCTTCTATATACATCAACCATATGCTCCCCACCATGGCTAAGGGTAAAGTCCCCATAATCATTGCAACTTCAACCATGTTACGAAAATTAAGATAGAGTAAAATAACGATGATAAATAAAGTTAATGGTACAACAAAAGTTAATTTTTCTTTTGCGCGTTCCATATATTCATATTGCCCTGCCCATGCGATAGAGTAACCAGCTGGTAGCTTCAATTTATCATCAACCACTTGCTGCGCGGCCTCAACATAACTGCCAACATCAACCCCCTCAATATCAACAAACGCCCAGCCATTTAATCGTGCATTTTCAGATTTAATCCCCGGAGGTCCATCTTCAATAAAGACATGAGCGACATCACCCAATGAAATCCGTTGACCATTTGGCGTAACAATTGGCAGTAAAGACAACTGTTCTGGGGAGTCACGATAATCTTGTGGATAACGTAAACTCACAGGATACCGCTCTAAACCTTCAACGGTTTTAGTGACGTTCATTCCGCCAATAGCCGTAGTCACCACTTGTTGTATCTCAGCGATATTCAAACCATATCGCGCGGCTTTTGCCCGTTGAATATCAACTTTTATATATCGACCACCGGCAACACGCTCAGAATAAACAGACGCAGTGCCAGGTACATCAGCTAAAATTCCTTCTATTTGTTTACCTATTTCCTGAATAACTTCCAATTTTGGACCCGCTATTTTAATTCCCACAGGGGTCTTAATGCCTGTTGCTAACATATCAATACGAGTTTTAATGGGCATAACCCAAGCGTTAGTTACTCCGGGTAGTTTAACTAATGCATCTAACTCTTTTTTCAAGCTTTCAGTCGTTACACCTTCTCGCCATTGGTCATGTGGTTTTAACTGGATAAAACTTTCTATCATGGTTAGAGGTGCAGGATCCGTTGCAGTTTCAGCGCGCCCGACTTTACCAAACACGCTTTGAACTTCAGGAACTGTTTTGATCAGTTTGTCTGTTTGTTGAAGAAGTTGGCGAGCCTGACCAATAGAAATACCCGGATAGGTCGTTGGCATATACATGAGGTCACCTTCATCAAGAGGGGGAATAAACTCACTACCTATTTTATCCAAAGGGTATGCCCCAAGAGCAAGAACAGCTAATGCTGCAACTAACGTCATTTTTGGAAAGCGTAATACTGTTTTTAACGCAGGCATATAGATATAGGTCAGAAATCTATTTACTGGATTTTTCTGCTCAGGTAGCACTTTACCTCGAATAAAATACCCCATCAGTACGGGTACTAAAGTAATAGCTAACGCAGCAGAAGCAGCCATCGCATAGGTTTTTGTAAAAGCGAGAGGGGCGAACATTCGACCTTCTTGTGCTTCTAACGTAAATACGGGTACAAAGCTCACCGTAATAATGAGTAAACTAAAAAATAGTGCAGGACCTACTTCACTCACAGATTCAGTTACTATTTGCCAACGGTTTTCTTTCGTTAGCGCTTTTCCTTGAAGTGCAAGCCGTTCCATGTGCTTGTGCATATTTTCAACCATCACAATAGCACCATCTACCATGGCACCAATCGCTATAGCAATCCCTCCTAATGACATGATATTAGCGTTCAACCCTTGCCAATGCATGACAATAAAAGCAGTTAAAATACCAACGGGAATACTCACAATGACCACGAGGGAAGAACGCACATGGAATAAGAATAAAATACAAACTAAAGCGACTACGCCAAATTCTTCAAGCAACTTATAGGCTACGTTTTCAACAGCACGCTCAATCAAAGCTGAACGGTCATAAACAGGCACAATTTCTACGCCTGCTGGCAGTCCCTTTTTAAGTTGTTCCAGCTTTTCTTTAACACGAATAATCACTTGTTGGGCGTTTTCACCAAAACGCATCACCACTATGCCACCAACAACTTCACCTTCACCATTAAGCTCTGCAATACCACGACGCATTTGCGGCCCAGTACCAATATCAGCAACATCTTTTAAGAGTAATGGTGTGCCATTTTCATTAACCCCCAATGGGATATTCTCTAAATCTTCAACACTTTTTATATACCCCGTGGCTCTGACCATGTACTCAGCTTCAGCCATCTCTACAACAGATGCACCAATTTCTTGATTACCTTGTTTAATCGCCATTTGAATATGAGAAATAGGAATACCAAAAGCGCGCAATTTATCTGGATCAATTCTCACTTGATATTGCTTTACCATACCGCCAAGCGTACTGACTTCAGATACACCCGGTAACGTTTGTAGCTCAAACTTTAAGAACCAATCTTGCAAACTACGTAATTGGCTTAAATCATGTTGACCTGTTTTATCGGTAAGTGCATACAAGTATACCCAGCCAACACCCGTTGCATCAGGGCCTAGTTGTGGACGAGCTTCACTTGGTAGATTTGGAGAAACTTGGCTTAAATACTCAAGTACCCTTGAACGCGCCCAGTAAAGGTCAGTATCTTCATCGAAAATGACGTAAACATATGAGTCGCCAAAAAATGAATAACCGCGCACAGTCACAGCTCCCGGCACTGACAACATGGCTGTAGTCATGGGATAAGTGACCTGATCTTCTACCACTTGTGGTGCTTGACCTGGATAACTTGTTTTTATGATAACTTGCACATCTGATAGATCAGGTAGTGCATCAATAGGTGTTTGCTTGACGGAATATAATCCAACAACCACAAGTAATAATGTCGCGAGTAAGACGAAAAATCGATTACTAACAGACCAACGAATAATAGAGGTAATCATCACTATTCTCCTTTGTCGGTAGTAACATCATTGTGTACAGAGTCAGTGTTAGACATTGCCATTGCACTGACAATAATAAAATTACCTTCTCGAACTTCAAAGGTGAACATCACATAAGCATCAATTGTAAATAAGCTCATATCAACATTTTCGTTAACAATAAAATCAACTCGGTCTGCTTCGCGTCCCCACTCTTCTATGGCTTCTCTATCGATAGTGACCATTCTATGGTCAACCATTGCAGAAACGACTGTACCGTTAACTGTTGCAGTGGAAACTCTGTCATTGTTATCACTCATGTCCATCTCTGTTGATTCGTTTAGAGCTGAATCCTCTTGGTCAGCATCATAGTGCATCCGTTTAAAATCAGATGATTTGCTTGACTCAGAATCAAGTAAAAATTGCGCTGAACTGACCACTCGTTCTCCTGCACTGAGCCCTTCAAGTATTTCAACACTTTCACCGCCATAACGGCCCACCTTAACCTCAACAGATTTAAAACTTCCCTCACCTAATGCAAGTACAACTCTGTCTTGATTACCGGTTCTAATGAGAGATTCTTTAGGAATAAGCAACGCTTGCTCATCACCCGTTGTATGAATAGCAATTTGTGCAAACATATTAGGCTTGAAATAACCTTCTTCATTCTTGAAACGCAAACGTACCTTTACCGTACGTGTTTTAGCATCAAGTGTTGGGTAGATATAATCCACATGACCTTCCCATGTTTTACCGGGTAAATAATCAAGTGTCATCGTGACAGGTGTTGCAGATTTAACTTGCCCTACTTGTCTTTCGAACACTTCAGCTTTAACCCACACTTCAGAGAGATCGCCAATTGACATCAACGTTGAACCCGGCTTAACAAAGAACCCTTCTCGTATTTTAAGGTTTTCAACAACACCGTTTTGTGGAGAGAAGAAAGTAATTGTTTGTTGTACTGTCTTCGTTTCCTTCAATTTTTCAATAGCCGACTTAGGCAATTGGAGTGCTGATAATCTATTTTCAGCAGCGTTAATTAATCGTTTATTTTTACGATCTAATGCCAGTAACAGCTCTTCTTGCGCATTCACTAGTTCAGGGGAATAAATGTCGTATAACGGTTGGTTCTTTTTAACCTGATCGCCAACAGTTTTAACATAGAGTTTTTCTATCCACCCTTGCACGCGCGGGTGAATATGAACGAGTTTATCTTCATTGTAAGCAACATAACCCACGGTATTGATTTCAGTATGCAATGACTTATATTTTGCTATTGTCGTGCGTACACCTAAGTTATTCACTACATCGGGTGATATGCGGATAGTTCCAGGACCTTCATCGGGCCCTTTTCCGCCATCATCATAAACAGGTACTAAATCCATACCCATAGGTGATTTACCCGCTTTATCTCGCTTATAATTTGCATCCATGGGTGCAACCCAATAAATCGGTTTTTTCTCATCGGGTGCCGCTTCTTTAGCTTGTTCTGTGCCTGAAGGAGTAATAAAGTATGTTCCTCCCAAAGTGAGAATACCACCGATAATCATGCCTATAATTATCGGTTTAATCTGTTTTCCCAAGTTATCTGTGCTCATTGTTTTTCTCCCGAAACAGCAGCATATTGGCGACTATTTGATAAATTAATTTTGTTTTGTGTATTTGTTGTCAATGTAGTCATGATATTGCCAACAAAAAGGTAGTTAAGCTCTAGCCGTATTTTTTGTTCTTCAACGTTTAGTGCCAATTCGTCTATTTCAGCATTCAGTACAGAAATACGAGAACGAACAACTTCTGAAAAATCGCCATCATCATTTGTATAAGCGGTTAAGGAGGCTTCTGCTTGATCATGTATTTGCGGTAATAATTTCGTTTTATACAAATCTTGTCTAGCGATTAAGCGTAATAACCTTCCTTTTGCACTCGAATAAGAACCGAGTAATTGCCTAAGTAAGAGTAACTTTTCTGTTTTAACCGCTTCCGTTTGAGATATCGCTGACTGCACTTCTTTGTCTTGTCTTTTTTCAGTAAAAAGTGGTAAATCAAAGGTAACACCAACAGAAAACATATCAGCTCGACTTCTCCCCATAGGGTCGTCTGCGCGATAACCATAACTTGCGTTTACACCCCATTCAGCTTTGTACTTTTGTTTTGCCAAGTTAATGCCAGTTTTAGTCGCATGTACTTTTTTGTCGATTGCAATCACTGAAGGATGCTTCAAAAAATACGGGATCAATTCCTTTGGTTTAAACCAGTTTTTTTTGAAAACCAAATCATGGCTTACCAAGCTTATTTTAGGAAGTTCTTTGCTAAGTAATATATTGTGCAAATAAAAGTTTGTCTCCAATGACGCTTCATCTATAGCGCTATTTCCTGTGGAAAACGTGGTTAGCCATTGTGAAAGCATCCCTTCATAGTGATTTTTTTGTTGCACTAATTTGTCTAACCTATCCTCTAAACGTGTTAACTCTAACTGCGCTCTAACTATGTCTTGCTGGCGGGTTTTACCTAGAGCAGATGTGTAGCTTGCTGTCGCTACATCAGCTAACTGCTCAAACATTGATCTATTCTTTTCAATTAGGGCAATACTTTGCTGAACACGATAGACATCTAACCATAAGCTACCCACAATAACGGCGACTTTTGATTCTCTATCTTTTCTTTGAAAGGGATACGCTTCACTCTGAATTTTTAGCTGTTGGCTTTTTATCGCTAAGGTATCTCCGCGAGGAAACATCTGTGAAATCCCTACTTTGGCCTGTGTCATGCCTTCTTGTCCAAAATCAAAGCCATTGGTCGGAAAATTTGCAAGCCCAATTGACATTTTCGGATCAGGCAACGTATTAACCGCAGTGCTCATTAATTCTATAGCCCTTTGCTTATGAACATTCCCCGTTAACCAAGGGTCATTTTGTTGAGCTGCCTTAATGGCCTTTGTAAAAGATAAAGGTGCATTACCTTTTATCACTGAAAAATCAGCCGCACTCGCAGATAAAAAGGTAAAAGCTATAATGCCTGCACCGCATTTGATGCGAAACTTGCGATTAAGATTTAGCTTATTCATTAGAGTTTTTCCTCATAAGGTTGAACATTGGCATAGTAAAAACGGCAACAAAGGTAGCTATAATTTTTAAAGTAAACTTATTTGGAAACATAACTCCCCCAAAGGGATAAAAATTAATATTCTAAATTAATTAGGTTATTTTTGAGGGTGTTAGAAAGTGTTTCTAAAATATGAGTTCAAAAAAGCCTAATACAGAAAATAGTTGTATAAATGAACCAAAATTTGGGTACACTTATTCTGTATTTAGCTAGATATTGGGGGGCGATATAATGATGTAGGTTGCTGACTTAAAGCCAAATTAGAAGAAGAAAGTATTCTAGGTGATAAGTCAACGAGTGCTTCGTTACTTACTATGTCTTTCGAAAATGCAGCAAGACTTGAGCAACCACCAGTAAAACAGTTACATGTTTCAGTGCAACAATCTTCCATCGAATTTTCTGAATTATCAGAAGAGTCACTGACCATATTATGATTACTATGATCCATCATTGCCATATTATGTGATTGCTCTTGCCCACTCATTCCCTTCATACTCATCATCTGATAAGACATAATAGTAGACGCCATTGTCTGACCAGCAAAGGCCACACATATTAGCAATACCATTAATGTTTTAGAGAAGTTAAAAGTCACAAGCAACCTACAAAATATTATACTTACGCTAAATGATGTCATAACTCATATTTTTATTCAATGGATAAAAAACGAACTGGCTGCTCTAGCCAACAAAATCAGTATATTGGGACGTTAAGCTCAGACGAATATGAACCTATTCTGAAAAAATTATTGCTACAGTTATTACATATTACTATTGCCAAAGTAGTAATCATTATTACTCATCCCAATGCCAACAAGCTTTATTCTTACTAATAGATATTTAAAAGGCCTATACGATTTTGTATAAAATATTTAAATTATCCTTTTCAAATTTAAACTTAAAACCTATACTGTATTTTTATACAGTATAGGTTTTAAGTAATGAAAGTTATTCCTATTTACATTGAAGCAGGTATTTCAGGATTTGAATCACCCGCGGCCGAATATAAAGAGCTGGGTTTGTCGTTAGATAAACTGCTTATTAGGCACCCCAATGCTACATTTATTGGGCAAGCATCAGGTGAGTCTATGCAAGGAGTTGGCATTTTTGATGGCGACTTACTGATTGTTGATAGATCGCTAACCGCCAGAAATGGTGATGTTGTCGTGGCAAATTACAACGGCTGTTTTGTGTGCAAGTTGATTGATAAAAAACAAGCTCGCTTACTATCAGCGTCTAAAGATTTTGCCCCCGTAAGCATTAAACCTGAAGATGATTTTCAATTAGAAGGTATCGTCACTCGGTCAATTCGACTACACCATCAAGCGCCTGAATTAACCGCATGTATGCACTAGTTGATGCAGTATCTTTTTATGCGAGTGCCGAGAAAGTATTCGACCCAAGCATAAGAAATAAACCGGTCGTTGTTTTAACCAATAACGATGGCTGCATTTGTGCTGTTTGCCCTATTGCTCGCAGGCTTGGCATTCCAAAGTTTAAACCCTACTTTCAAATAAAGGCATTACTGCAAAAACATGGCGTAGTGGTTCGATCTTCCAACTATGAGTTGTACGCCGACTTAAGTGAAAGAATGATGAACGTTATTTCAAGATATTGTGATAACCAGTATATCTACTCGATTGACGAGTCATTTTTACATTTCAAAAACTACACTGGCATTATTAAAGACTGGCATCAATACGGACACGAAATTAGACGTGCCATTTGGAAAGAAACTCGCTTACCCGTTGGTGTAGGCTTTGGGACAACCTCAACCTTAGCGAAAGCGGCCAACCACGCAGCTAAAAAACTAGCAGGCTACAATGGCGTTGCGATTATAAATGAGATGCAAAGTGCCAGAGACATATTAGAAAAAATGGACGTGAATGAGGTTTGGGGAATAGGCTCTAAAATATCTCAACGACTAAAACAGCAAAATATCAATACCGCTCATCAATTATCAATGCAGTGCCCTAAAGTTATGCGCAAAAATTTTAGCGTAATAACGGAACGAACTGTTAATGAACTTAATGGTGTAAGTTGTTTAACATGGGATGATGTCAAAGAACCTAAACGAGAAATTTTTTCTACCCGTAGCTTTGGACAACGTATTGTAGATATTCATTCTTTGCATGCGGCTTTAACCACGCATAGCGCTATCGTTGCGAAAAAAGTGAGGCGACAATCTTCGCTCATCAAGAAGTTACTAATATTTGCGTCAAGCTCACCTCATGATGAAAATCATTACAAACAAGCGATAGTATATAGGTTCCCTGTAGCAACAGATAATAGCTGCGATATTGCTAAGGCGGTGAGCTTGGTACTTGCTGATATATTTGTCCAAGGTGTGCTCTTTTACCGTTGTGGTGTCGGTGCGATAGAATTAGAAAGTAGGCGTTACCAGCAACCCGATTTGTTTTTACCTGACAATTCCAACCCAATATTAATGAATTGCCTCGATACCATCAACAACCGTTACGGACAAGGCACACTAACATTAGGCGCTGAAGGGAAGTCAAATTCATGGAAAATGAAGCGCCATTTTTTAAGTCCACAGTACACAAGTAATTGGCGAGATATACCTAAAATTCGCTGCTAAATTAATTAGTCAGTTAAAGTTAACCTTTATCTAAGATATAGAAGTAACATTTCTTATTATAGTTATTGAGGGAAATGCCTATATTGCCTACAATAGCGCAATATTTATTTACTACTAGGTCATGAACATGAACGACACTGAATCAAAGCCAGAATTACCAGATCGCCTTTCGGGTAACCCACGTAGCCCACATCATGTAGAAGCTATCTTCGAGCACAACATTGGTATTCGTTTTAACGGCAAAGAGCGTACAGATGTTGAAGAATATTGCATCAGTGAAGGCTGGATAAAAGTAGCTATGCACAAAGCATTAGACCGTCGTGGGCAACCACTTTTAATGACGAAAAAAGGAACGGTTGAAGCGTTTTATCTTTAAACGTATCAATGAAATATTTTAATAAGGTCAGATATATTTATGCTGATCTTATTGAATATTACAAAACATAAAAAATATCTTAATAAGCATCATCGATTAGTCAACTTTAACCATTGTTCAATAGCACTTGTTGTCCCCTTAACTGAAAGTACTTCATCAATAATTAAGTCACTATTACCTTTAACTTGTTCAACTGTTAATTTATAAATATCTCTCAAATACTGCTCATACTTATCTAAAAAACTGGCGATATGATTTAATGAATTAGTCTGCGGTTTATTAACATGCCTTTTTATAATACGTGTTAAGCAAAGTTCCGGAGGTTGGTCTAACAACACAACATAATCAATTAAAGCTGACATAGAATCACGTTCTTTACCAAACGGCTCTTCGATGAAAACATAACGACTGTTATCACTAGAAATTAATGCTGATAAAGAGATTACAAAATCAGGTGTAGATATTAGAGAAACGTTAGCCCCATCGTCATACCAATCTTTCATGTTTTGTGGATAAGTATCTTTATTTGTATGCTCGTCAAACAGTAAAAAGGGGCAATTAAATACCTTTGCTAATTGTTTAACAATGGTCGTTTTTCCTGAACCAGAGGCCCCACTAATTGCTATAACTTTAGGATAATTCATAGTACTTAGAAATGATTAGACTTTATTACAGACAGTATGCCTGATTTGTGAATCTGCTTATAGCCTTCTATAAAGTCATGTTTTGGATTACTGAGTAACTGTTGGTTTTAAAACGATAGTTCATATGGCTTAGCTTGTATAAAACTTCATAACTACCACGAGGCAACCAATTATTAGCTGTTCATGTAAAAAACATAGCAGGGTTGATTAAACGAGGGTTGATGAGATGGTATAAATTTGGATACGAGTTAAATAACAGTAAGCTTAATCAAAATGTATAGTGACTAAAATTAATAACCGTAAGAACATTCCCTCAGCTAATTATTGTTTAGTTGAGGGACTAGCGTTTCTACTAATTAAGCTTGGTATACCCACTCTAAAAAACATTTAGAATCGGTTACATTGCAAAATTTAATTAACTTTGAACCATTTTGGTCGTTAACAACAACATTATGTTTGTTAACTGAAATGGAATTAATAGGTGATTTAATTGAATAAATCGTTCCTTTATATGTATAAGACATAATAAAACTCTTTAATTTGCGCTTGAGCGCATGAATAATAAAAGCCATATTACTGTGTGAAAACGTTGAGATATTTAAAATATATCTTATCAAGTGGATCAAAAAAACTTGATAAACTCAGACAACAATTTGGGCTTAATAATTTGAGTGATGACTGACTGTGAAAGGGAAAGACAAAACAGTGATTATTACAAAGATAATCGGTTAAATAAACGAGAGGAGAATAAATAACAGATGCACTATAAACAGGAAAAATAAAAAAGTAAACTCTTTTATGAAAAAATCCTGACTAATTCGTCAAGTTCTGATATTTCACTTCAAATTAAAAGAAAACATCAATTATTTAATGTTTTCTTTTAAACAATGTAATGACCTATAGAATAAAATTAAGCCGTTAGATTTACTTAACTGCGCTCAGTTGATCATATAACTCAACAAACTTTACGCGCTTGCGGTAACCTTTAAAGAAATATTTATGATCAATCTTTCCGTCTGGATTAATAACTACAACGCCAGGATAAGGAATACCGTAGTTGTCATCACCCATTGCATAATCTTTGTTAAGCACTCCGTAAGCTTTTACCGTCGCTGCTAATTGGTCTGATAACAATGGATATGAGAGGTTATGCTCTTCAGTGAAACTTTTCAAAATTTCGGTATCATCATAAGATACTGCTGCTACACCATAACCAAGTGCTTTAAATTTATCAGCATATCCTTGTAATTCAACAAGGTGTTTTTTACAAAATGGACACCAGTCAGCCGAGCGGAAAAACAGTATAATCAAACCTTTATCTGCGGTTAGATCATCTATATTCACGGTTTTTCTGTTTTTATCTATAACCGTTATTGACGGCGCCTTATCCCCAACCATTGGACCTACGTCAATTGAGACAGACTTTGCAAATGAATGAAGACTAAAAAGCGTCAGTGATATTGCAATAATTGATGTTACGAACATTGATTTTGTTACATGGATCATATAATTATTAACTCTTATTAAAATGAAATGAGATACATGGATGTTAGAGACCGTACTATAACGATATTTCATTCATCTAGTTCAAATAAAATTTAACAAAATAAGTTTTCATGCAGATCTTTGTTGGTGTAATAATTAAACTCTATATAACTTAGATAATATGACTAAATCGAAAAGGGTAAAAAAGATAGCTAGTCTCATCACTTATCTTTTTTACCTTTATTGATAATTCTTCTTAATGGTCGCACGTAAGTTAGGTTTTCGAATGCTCCTGCACTTTCGTCCAAGCAAGCGCAGAAATAGCTAGCGCTACAGCACTTATTTGAAAAACTAAGCTTTTATCTGCAACTTTACTAATGAATAAGCCAATAGCTAAACTTACTAACAACTGTGGTAAAACCACCGACAAATTGAATAACCCCATATATAAACCCATGCGCGATTGCTCTACCTTTTCAGACATAATCGCAAACGGTAAACTAATGATGGCAGACCAGCCAATACCGAGTAACGCCATAAGTAAATACAGTACTTCTTTTACATCACCAAATGCCGAAACTAATCCATAACCAACAGCCATACTGGCGATACAATAAGTATGGGTTTTTACGCGGCCAATTTTTTTAGCGATAGGTTCAAGTACAAATGCAGGCAGTAAAGCTGAAACCGCGCTGAGAATTAAAAAACTCATCGCGATAACTTTACCTAAATCATCGTCTGATAAGCTTGGCATTTTGTCTTGCAGAAAAGCAATAATGAAAACAAACATCGTCTGCACACCAATCCAGCTGAAAGAATGCGCCGCTAATACTTTTCTAAAGCCAATACTGTTATCTGTGCTGCTTTCTTTCGCAAACAAAGTAACAATAACGAAGTAAAAAGTAATGAGTACCGCAATGATTTCTGCCCAATAATGATCGGTTTTTATACCCGAAATTTGTAACCCCATTGCATAAATATCGTAAGCAATAAACCCCCATAATGGCTTAATATTCATCAACACCATTTTGAATGAAACTTTCTCTTGAGTAGTATCGGTTTGGCTAACCATCAATTTTTTGGGTTCAGTGATAAAGAAAGGCGCAAATATTGATAGAAAAAAGACAAGTCCTGCACCTAAGTAGATAAGCACAAAATTTCCCCAAGTGGCGCCAACAGCATAAGCTAAAACACCAAAAGACCCTGAAATTGTTTGCATCCAAGTATAACCTTTAGTACGAGCATCGCCTTCAGGGGTTACATCAGCAATAATCGCACGTGTAGGGTTAAAACTGATATTAATAGATAAATCTAAGGTCAACGCAACAGCAATAGCAACACCAAGTAATCCTGATATGCCTAAGGCGGAAGAAACAATATCTATGTTAGGTAGCGCCAACAGCATCATACCGGCTAACACGCCACCAATGAGAATGAACGGACGACGACGGCCATTCCAAAACCAAACATTGTCACTAATAATACCGACAATCACTTGCCCTAAAATCCCAGCTATAGGACCTGCAGCCCAAACGAGGCCTACCTCATGAATATCTAATCCGTATTGTGTGGTTAAAATCCAGCTAAGGGCGGAAATTTGTACCGATAAAGCAAAACCCATCGCGGTTGCGGGCAAGCTCAAAAGCATATAAAAAGATTTACTAAGGTTTTTTTGAATAGCTAACATAACGTCATTGACTCTTTATAAAATAGGCACTTGTAAGGAAGCTTAATCGGCCTAATAATCTTTCACGTTACTTGTTTACTGGATGTACAACAAGCATTTGCATACGTATTCAAAACGATAAAGCATCACAACAAAACATTGCTCTCTGAACAAAAAAAAACACCCTACTTAAACTAAGTAGGGTGTTTAAATTACCAAACGCTCAAATGATTAAACGCTCGAAAAACTAAATATAAGAAGTTGTTCTATATTTTATTAATAGAACATTTCAGAACCACATCATATTTACGGTTTTTTACTCACAGTAATTGTAGGTGTATTAGGGTTAGGTCCTGCAACTGTAATAATATAATCCCCTGCTTCAGTAATTGTTAAGCTTAAATTATCTTGCGAGTCTTGCACTAATACCAATGGTGAATCTAGCGTAACCATATTCGTATCTGTCGGAGCTCCTAAATTGACAGTTGACCAGTCACCCGAAGCAACTTTAAAACCGTAATCACCTGCGGCTAAATTTATTTCCACTGAATAACTACTCGCGCCATCGTAATTAAGTAGATCAACTTCACCCCAACCATTCATGTCACCACGAATATAGACTGATGTTTCACCAAACATTTCAGCTGCATAAATACTTAATGTAGGCTCAGCTAAGTTGGATGCATCAAACACAAACGTGTAATCTCCGTCTTCAGCAAAGACCATATTGAAGTTATCATTACTACCTGATAACAGTAATTGCATTTCACCTTCAAATATTTCCATATCATCAGCTGGTGCGCCCATATTAATTGTAGACCAATCAGCAGAAGCTATTTTAAAGTTTGGTGTTGAAGCAGTCATGCTAATAGTGGCTTGATACTTACCGTTACCCACATAGACTAATGGATTATCTTCACTCCAACCATTCATGTCTCCACGAATAAACACAGCAGTTCCAACAAAAGGCTCTTCGTTTTCTACCAATAAAGTTGGTGCGCTTGTATCAGAAGCATCAAGAGTAAAGAAGTAAGTACCATCAACAGCAATAGTAATACTTAAATTGTCATTACTACCTGGTAACAAACTAAAGCTTTCATCTTCTAATACTTCACCACCAGATCCTGGTGCACCTAGGTTAATTGTGGACCAATCTCCTGAAGCAATTTTAAAACCGTAAGTTCCCGCAGCAAGCGTAATCTTTGTTTGGTATATACCGTCAGTTTGGTAGCTTAAACTGTCAACTTCACCCCAGCCATTCATGTCACCACGAATAAATGGAACCGTATCTCCGTAAGGAACAACATCAGGAGCGCCTGCCGTTGCATAAGCTGATAAACCTGAGCCTTGTGTTTCGCCTTGTAGTTTCACAAAGACAGCGGTTGTTAATGCAGGAACCGTAAAGCTACCTTCGTCAGTACCTTGTTCAAAGCTAGCACTAGCAACAGTACCATCAACAGAGTCAATTAATAACGGGTGTAGACTAAACTCACTTGCAGAAGCAATTGTATGTGTTTGTTCATTTTCACTACCATTTACTATTACAACCATTGCATCATAATTAGCATCAACGTCAGCTAAGTCGGTGCCATCATCAATACTCATAACAATCAAACCTTGAGTTTGATTTTTACCAATATTATGAAAACCTACACGGTTAATAATGTCTTCAGCAGTAGTTAGTCTAAACAAAGGGCTCGTTGTACGTATTTTTAAGAACTCATTAAATACGTTTGAAGCAAACATCATATCTGTCATTGAAACTGTACTTGATGAGCTAGACGCTAGTGTAATTAATTCATTGTCACTTCGGCCACCTTTGTCTAAAGGTAAACCTTTGTTCCAGTTATTAATTTCAAAAGTGAAATCAACAAGGTTATACCAGTCGCCAGCATCATAAGTATTTCTATCAAGTGACTTAGAGCGAAGGAAGTCACCACCCATTTGTAAAAACGGAATACCTTGTGACAACAACACAATTGATTGAGAAATGTTTTGTGCTCGAACACGTTCGCTATTATCCATTTCAGGGCTTAACTTAAACTGTAAGTTATCCCATAACGTTTCATTGTCATGCTTAGAAATATAGTTAATCACATCTGCTGGGTCTTTCGCATACATACCAAAAGCACTACCGGCTGCATCTGTTCCGTTAAAGTTTTTCAATACATAGTCAGTTAACGTGCCTGCCATACCTAATTTAACAATATCTTGTTGCTCAAATGGATAATCTGAATCACTTTCGTTGTTAAATAAAGTCGCATTGCGAATGCCGTCACGAAGTCGATCGTTATAAGTCGCGATTTCTGTGCCTGCCATATTTTCTTGGTCAGCGCGTTCGAATCCACGTGAATCTTTGTACCAGCCTTCACCATAAAAATGATTATCAGGGTCAATTGCTTTAACAGCATCACGAGCTTCTAGCATTTGCGTTTTAGAAGCTTGGCTCATAATGTCAAAACGGAATCCGTCAAACTGGTATTGCTCTGTCCACTGCTTTAACGAGTCGACCATCAATTTTTCCATCATACGATGTTCAATAGCGGTATCACTACAACAAGTGCTATTTAGAACGGCGCCTGTAGTAACGTCACGGCTGTGGTAATAACCCGGTACAAATTTATCAAGTACTGAGTTATCCCATAAGCCAGCAGAGTTTGTATGATTATAAACAACATCTAAAACTACGCGTAAACCAATGTCGTGCAATGATTTGATCATCGCTCGCATTTCTTTGATGCGTGTTACGCCTTCAGGATTTGAAGCATAAATACCGTCTGGTACATTGAAATGCTTAGGATCGTAACCCCAGTTGAAGCTGTCAGTATTTCGCATAGCTTCTGTCAGTAATGCGGCATCGTTTGAAAAAGGGGAATAACTTTCAAAAACTGCACGCAAGGTTTGATCGTCAACACCTTTATAACAAGGCGGTGCTTTCGAATCTATGTTACATAGCTCTAATACCGTACTATCTAAATCAATAATTTTAGATGCATCTTCGTCAATGGTAGCGATATCGTTAGCAGGTAACATATGAAAAGTGTTCAAACCATTAGCAACTAGCTTTTGTAGATGCAACATAGGCGCAGAGTCAATTTCGGTGAAGGCTAAAAACTTACCTCTATTCTCAACAGAAGTGCTTTCATCTTGTGCACTGAAGTCACGAATATGACCTTCGTAAATGACCGCGTCTTCATAGTTTTCCATGGTTGATACTGAATGACCTTCCCAACCTTCAGGCTGTAAGTCTTCGTCAGATAAATTAACAAACTGAGAGTATTCACCATTCGTTGATAAACTTACCGAATAAGGGTCAGTGCTTTCGATTTCTTCAATCGCTTTATTTTGTGGATGATAAAGCGTTAATGCTAAACGATAATATTGACGGTCAAGACTTGCATCACCCGTATAGCTCCATATACCTGTCATGGAATCTTCAGTCATATCATGGCTTGAAACCATGTCTTTGTTTGCATCATAAATATTAAGTTTAAGATCTTGAGCGGTTGGAGACCACACAGAAACTTTAATGCTATCGTTTTCATAAACAACACCTAGTGTTGCTTCATCGGCATCCATTTCACCTTTGGTATAAAGGTCATCAAGTATTAAGTCCGCTTGAACATAAGTTGCCGCAACAGCAATACCTGTAGCGTCATAGCCAACTAAAACCAATTGATTTTTAGCGATAGCTTTGGCTTCTTCAACAGACCAATCGCCTGAGAATGCAGCCCAATCAGCTACTAAAGGTGCTGCTGCTTTTTGCTCGTCGGTTAAGCTAACTTCCATTAACTCAACAACCGTTCCAGTAATAAGGTCTTGGTTCGCTTCATCTCCACCAATACCAGCAGCTGCTGAATGATGTAATTTAACCGATGTTACTAGTTCAAAATTAGCATTCCATGTAAAAGTGTTGCTATCAATCCAATGCGCTGCAAAATCGCTTATTGCTAATGCTTGCTTACCCAATGATACAACAGGGTATTCAAAAATAGAGGCTACACCTGAAAAGGTGAAATTCATGCGTTGGTATTTTTCGTCATCTTGAGACAGTGGCATTTTAAAGTCACCGCCACCAAATTCTTTTCCGGCGTCATCTGTACCTTTATGAATAATCATATGACCACATTCATTGTGATCTTCTTTAAGGTTTAATAACCAATACGCGCCGTATACAGGATCAACTCCGGTATGTGATAAACCATCACTCCAGCCAGCAGCTAAAGAGTCTTCGGCATAAGCGTCACACTCTGCACTATTCCAATTATGCAGTTTGTAGTCATTGTATTCACCGTCTGCACGGTTATAAAACAACAACGCTTGATTATCACCAGGGAAAATCACTGGGTCTGGTGCATTTGGATCAATACCCACCACACAACTTTCATTTAATGCATCTGGCACTGTTGGTGCAGGACAAACAATAGGTTCTGGTGCTACACAACTTGTACCGGCAGCATCGGAAACCATGGGTACATCACAACTAAGTAGTACTTTACCTGGCTCGGCAGAACCTGAACCACCGCAAGCGGAAAGTACGATTGATAAAAATGCTAAGACTATAATTCTTAACACCGATTTTTGACTAAACATAACATTTACTCCAAAGAAATAATTGGCGAGTTATTACCTAAATGAATACGAAAATTATTAGTTTATTTAAAAATATAATTTCATTCAGTTTAATAACTCATGACTAACAACTTAAATTAACGGGTTCTATAACCCGTAAGTCATACCTAAAAAGACCTGACGACCAAAGTACTGAATTGTGCCTGTTTGGCTTTGCACACCAAAGTAACTTTGAGTGGGTTCATCAGTGAGATTATTCACCTGAAAAACAACACCTAAGTTCTCAGTAACTTGATAAGAAGCCTGATAATCAATAACCAACTCATCATCGTAATTAACGGTTTGTGCTTCTACCGCGACCTGTTCTGAAACAAACTCATCTCTATAACGTGCACTCAAACGCGTTTCGAAACCTTCATGAGACCAAAATAACGTGCTTTGGAAAACATTTTCAGATAGACCCGGTAAAGAAATAGGTAAATCTTGCTGTCCTAACGTTGAAATTTGTTGAATTTCACTTTTAGTATGCGAGTAACTTGTACTAAGTCCTAAGCCTGACCAAAAACCAGGTAAGAATGAAAAAATTTGGGTATAAGTCATTTCAAGTCCTTTTATATACCCTCCTTTATCATCATTAAATGCTGTTTCAAAATTCCCATTTCGAATTTCTAATGGCACACCGCTTAATGGATCAATATATTCGTCAGGTATGATCAAACCGTTACCAGCAAAGTCATATTCGCTAATGGTTTGTGTAACAATACCTGCCGATTTTATGTCTTTGTAAAAAAGTGCAAAAACAAAGTTACCATCGGATTCTGTGAAGTATTTTTCATATGAAATATCATATTGGTTTGCGTAAAAAGGCTTTAAATGAGGGCTATTTTTAGCGTTACCACTTATTTCAGCATAGGTGCCGCTTTCTGTTGTAACGGTATTAATATTCACACTACTATTTGAAGCTAGTCGGTCAATATTAGGTCGGCTCATTACTTTTGCCGCAGCAAAGCGGATTTGATCAGCATCAGTTAAATGCAGATTTAAATTCATTTGAGGGAGATAATCTGTGTAGGTATTACTGATAATACTTGGTGCATATTTTTGGTTGATAAGCCCAGCGTCATCCATAATAAATTGTGCGCCTAATTCAGCATTAGGATACACAATAGGATTACCATCGGCATCAAGAACATCTTCCCCATAGGCATCTTTTTCAGTAAGTAAACCCACATCTTGTAATGAAGTAGATGCTTGTTTCGTTCTAACAACTCGAACACCAAAGTTACCCGTTACTGGCATGCCGCCAATTTCGGTATCAATGTTTGCCATGATATAAGCCGCGAAAACATCTTCAAATACTTGGCCACTTTCTTTCATTGTCCAATCTGAGCTTTTTCCTAACGGGTCACCGTTAATAACACCATTTGCAGCACTACCCCACGTTTGCACAGGTTGAGGTACACCTTCAGGAAACCATGCATTCAATACGGCATCTTGATCAAGTGCTAAATAACTCGGAAAATAAGAAAAATCGCCCTGCCAGTCAACCACTGAAACCATGTCTTGCGTTAGCTGTAAAGGTGCTTCTGTTGAATTAAAACCACTGTCGCTACCAAATTCAAATACTGAACGGTCGTTGCTGTATTCTCTTTCTGAGTAACGAGCGCCAAATTCAACAGATGAAATGAAATCTGTGTCAAGGGAGTATTCAAAATCAAGACGAGCAGCGGTAACTTCATCAGAATTTACATAAGGGTAAATGCCGTATTTTGTGACCATAACACGGTTTATATCTGTTAATGCATCCGCTTGATTTAAGCTAACATCGGGTAAATCTAAACCATTTAATAAATAGTTTATCGAAACATTATTATCAAATGTAGGTACTGCGGCATTAGCGTCATCTGACACGAGTGACCAAAGTAATCCATTTCTAAAATCACTTGTTGCTGACGAATAAGATAAATCTAACGCTATTTCTAAATTGTCGTTAATTTGCCAATCAGCATTGATACCGAAGCTTTTTACTTCATCAGAATCGCTATTGTCATCATTAACAACCTCAACACGCGTTGAACTATTAGAGGTTCTATTAAACGTACCGCCAATTACAGAGTTATCATAAACGGTTGCATTACCTATAGATGATTGACCTCCATCTAATTTTACACGGTAACCTCGGGCAAATTCTTCTGAGTCAAACTTAGAATAAAAACCATCAACTTTCAGTGTGAAATTATCTACGGGCTGCCATTCAATAGTAGCAACATAACCGTCACGAGTTTCTTCACCACCTTTGTGCTGTAGCTCAAAACCTTCACTTACATATTCTTTCGCAAGATGAGCACCGTCTTCTTTTGTAGGGCCATTAGTATCGTTTTCTAAGCCGTCTACATCTCTTAACTTACTGTAATTAAGGCCAACAAATTGCGTTGTTGCACTTGGTTGAAATAGACGAGCGTAACCAAGAGCGACACCTAAAGTGTCATCAGCAAATTTACCTTGATAAGAAACACTAAAGCGATGACCTGTTGATGAAGCATCAGGAACATCATCGGCTAAGTCGTTATACATACCACGAGCATTCACATTAAAAGAATGTTCTTTTTCGTTTTTAAGTGGACTCGCCGTTTTTAATTCAACCGTACCTGCAACGCCACCTTCGATAAGGGAAACTTTAGGGGATTTGAAAACAGAGGCTTGAGAAATAAGTTCTGAAGGATATTGGTCAAATTCAACACTACGTTGACCGCTGGTTGATACTTGCTCGCGACCATTTAACGTTGTGGATACAAAGCCACCTGACATACCACGAATATTTATTTCTGCAGCTTGTCCACCTGTTCTTACCGCAGAAATGCCCGGTAAACGAGTTAAAGCGTCTGCCATTGAAACATCTGGGAGAGATCCTAGGTCATCAGAGGTTAATTGCTCTGATACGGTATCTGCAAAACGTTTCTGATTAATCGAGCCTATAAGTGAACCTCTAAACCCAGTAACTTGAATAACTTCAATTTTTTCTTCATCAATGTCTTTTACACCAACTTTTTCTGGTTCTGCGATGGTTTTCACCGTTTCTTGAGCATAAAGCGCCCCAGAAGACATCATAAAACCACAGGAGAGTAGCGCTATTGAAAGCTTACTCGGTTTGAATGTACGCATCATTATTTCCCCTCAGATTCATCCTTGAAACATTTTATTGTCAGTTTTCTAACTAACTTTCATTGTTTATAATTTACGCTCTTAATATAAAGGTCGAACTTTTCTTTAGATATGCCTTGCATACGTATTCAATAAGGCTGGATACCAAACTTTTGTACAAAAAAACAAGATTCAGTCTCGATGAATTACCATAAATAAGCTGCTAGGCTATTAATATCGAAGATCAGATGTATTTTTTATATTGTTAAATTCCTATAAAACCCATAAAAATAGAGCAAGGTGATTACATTTGAATACGTATGCAAAATAGCGTCTCAACTTTTTATTGTGCTGCATAAGGCGTAAATTAAGGCATACCAAAAGGTAACCAGAAAATTACCTAAATAAAATTACCGTATCAAAGGAAATAATTGTGCGCATACTAATTCCCTATATCAGCCTATTGCTGATAGCTTGTCAGCCTCAACAGTCATTAAAAACACAACAAGACGTGACTCAAAAATCAGCTGAAATAAGTGAATTCTCCGCACATTGGGTAACGCCAGAGACCATCATGGTTGCACAAAAATATTCAACTGACGAAATGCTATTAACCACTTCAAAAGGGACTACAACCCAACAAGCAAAAACAAAGGCATATCAGTTAACACCTAAAAGTAACCCTCCTTGGCTTAATAAAAGCTACCCACATTTATCAAGCTTTAATGCTTACTCTGTCGATATTGATCAACAAGAGATTAAAAAACTGCTGAAGAGTCCCCTCATTGTCATTTCACATGATACAGAGCTTTTACCACCCAAAGGAACTTACCTACAAACTGCTGCAGTAATAGATACACTTTATACCTTGGGTGAAGCAGACGCTAACGAAGTAACAGATTTAGGCGCAGTTATTACCGAAAAAAATGTTCAATTTAAGTTATGGGCACCAACGGCAAAAACTGTATCTGTATTGTTATTTGAACAAGATAAAACGCCTATGGTACCGCATAAGTTATTAATGGTTGAAGATACAGAAACAGGTGTTTGGTTTGTAAAAACAGATAAATCGTTTGCTAATAAATATTACCAATATCAAATAAATATTTACCATCCTGCGAGTAAACAGATTGAAACTCTTATAACAACAGACCCATATTCTTTAAGCCTTTCAACGAATAGTGAGTATTCTCATGTTATCGACTTAGATGATTCAAAAAACAAACCTAATGGATGGAATTCACAACAAGATGTTTTGGTCGAAAATCCTGAAGACAATATTTTCTACGAAACGCACATCCGTGATTTTAGTGCTCACGATCCGCAACTGTCATCTCCTAAGGTTCGCGGTAAATATGCCGCTTTCAGCGAAAAAAATAGCGCTGGCATAAAACACTTAAAAGACTTGCAAAAAGCAGGTATTAACAACATTCATTTACTACCAACTTTTGACATTGGTACAGCGAACGAAAACGACGATCAAGTTATTGATCTTAATGATCCTATCAGTAAGCTTTGCAAGCTAGTGCCTGAGCATCAACTTTGCGGTCAGAGTAATCGTGAAACAACGATACGAGACTATTTAGAAAACTTGCCCGCTGAAACAGAACAGCGTCAGGCAGTAGTTAGCTCGATTAGAGAAATTGATAATTACAATTGGGGGTATGACCCTTTCCATTATACAGTGCCCGAGGGGAGTTACGCACAAAGCCCTGATGGTTCATCACGTATTATTGAATTTCGCCAGATGGTACAAAGTATTCATAACTTAGGCTTCCGCGTAATAATGGACGTAGTCTATAACCACACTCACCAGGCAGGTTTAGAGCCAACCGCTGTACTTGATAAAATTGTGCCTAACTATTACCACCGTCTTGACCCTTTCTCCGGAGAAATTGCGCAATCAACCTGTTGTGATAACACCGCGACAGAAAACGTCATGATGGAAAAATTAATGACTGATTCATTAATTGTCTGGGCAAGAGACTACAAGATTGATGGCTTCCGCTTTGATCTTATGGCACATCAGCCAAAGTCATCCATGTTAAAAGCCAGAAAAGCCGTTCAAATAGTTGATAGCGACACTTACTTTTATGGCGAAGGCTGGAATTTTGGCGAAGTTGCTAATAATCAACGCTTTACACAAGCGAGTCAATTAGAGCTTAGCGGCACACAAATAGGTACTTTTACTGACAGGTTGCGCGATGCTGTTCGCGGTGGTGCTTTTAGCGCCAGCGGTGACGACATACGAAAAAGCCAAGGTATTGGTAGTGGTTTAGGCACTTTACCGAATGAGTTAGTTAACAATGAAAAATCAAGAAATAATTACCTGCTTTCAGCAGATCAACTACGTATTGGTCTAGCCGGTAACTTAGCCCACTTTCCCTTGAAAAATGCTCAAAATGATAACGTAACAGGTAAAGATATTCCATATGGCGACCAACCAACAGGTTATGCATTAGATCCTGCTGATACCATTAATTATGTATCGAAACATGATAATCAAACGTTGTGGGACAACAACCAATATCGCTTACCTTACGATACATCAACCAAAGATCGTGTACGTATTCATCTACAATCTCTTGCCTTTCCAATTTTTGCCCAAGGCATACCATTTTTACACATGGGTTCAGAATTTTTAAGATCGAAATCATTTTTACGTGACAGTTATGATTACGGTGACTGGTTTAATAAAGTCGATTTTACTAAACAATCCAATAACTACAATGTCGGTTTACCGCCAGCCGATAAAGATCAAGCAAACTGGCCATTAATCAAGAAACTATTATCAAAGAACGAAGGCCGAGATATTGTTGGTTCAAGTGATATTGGATTTAGTACTGAAGTCTTTAAAGAATTTATTAGCTTACGAATGAGTTCACCGCTATTTAGACTTACTAGCAGTGAAGAAATTATTAATCGAGTGAAATTCCATAATACGGGCAAAGAGCAACAAATTGGTTTAATTGTTATGAGCATTGATGATTCAGAACCATCTGAACAATTAGATACGGATATATCAAGTATGGTCGTTATTTTTAATACCAGTACAGAAGCTAAAATGATCAACTTCAACAATGCTGCGAAATATCAATTGCACCCGACTCAAAAAAACGGCATTGACACTATTGTTAAGCAAAGTACGAGTAATGAAAACAATTTTTCTGTTCCTGCTTTAACAACCAGTGTTTTCATAAAAAAACGATAGCGCTAATTTGAAATTTTAAGTATGCATTAAAAATTAAAGAGCTTAATTTTCAATTCCCTTGTGGGTTAGGCTCACTTTTTTAAACATATGGATTACTTAGAATAGTTAAAGTTACCGAACAATGATATGTTAATGATATGTTAATGATAGAGAAAGTAGGACTAGATGAGTATCTTCACATGAAATTGCAACGAATAAAAAGAACAATTACCTCATAGTACCCATTTAATTTAATCATGAGCTATATTATAGATATACAAAATTCCACAAGGATATAAATGCCTAAAGTTGAAGAGCTATATCACAACTATTTCAGTTTGGGCTTGATCGGCATGGCCGTAACTTCAATTGAAAAAGGTTGGATTGACGTCAACGACAAGCTATGTGAAATTCTCGGTTACACACGAGATGAGCTCATGAACCTTTCTTGGGCCGATATTACCTACCCCGATGATTTGGAAGCAGACGTAGCTGAATTTGAACGAGTGCTTGCAGGGGAAATTGAAGGGTACTCGATGGACAAGCGCTTCCAACGTAAAAATGGCATCGTCATTTACGCCAGTATTTCTGCTAATTGTATTCGAAAAGAAGATGGAAGCATCGATCACTTTGTAGCTTTTGTCCAAGATATTACTGATCGCAAGTCAGCTGAACTTAAACTTCATCAACTGAATACCGAACTTGAATCACTAGTAATAAAACGCACGAAAGAACTAGAAGAATTAAATAAACAATTAAGAATAAGTTGTGACACTGATTTTTTAACGAAATTGTCGAACCGTTGTTTTTATGAGAGACGCCTCGGAGAAAACATATCAACAGCTAAGCGCAATAACACTTCTCTATCACTGTTAATGATCGACATAGACAACTTTAAAACATACAACGATTACTATGGCCACGATTGTGGTGATATTGCACTCTGCAAGGTGGCTAAATCAATAGAAAAATCACTCCAGAGAGAAACAGACCTAGTATCCAGGTTTGGAGGTGAAGAATTCGTTGTGTTATTGCCTTCAACCGACGCAGAAAACGCTTTTACCATTGCAGAGACAATTCGAGTGAATATTCAGGCATTAGATATTAAGCATACTAAATCTAACATAGGTGTTGTTACTGTCAGTATTGGAATTGAAGTAATGGCGGCAGATAAACTTAATAGAAAAGACTTATTTAAACATTCGGACATTGCCCTTTATCTCGCTAAAAAGAATGGAAGAAATTGTTGCTATTTATATGCCTAATAACGTTGAATATGGATATGATTTCAGTGTTTTATCGTAAAATTATTACTCAGATAAACAATGCAGAGGTGAATTTCAATAATGACATATCAATGATATGTTTTTCCTAAAAGAAAGGTCTTCTTCGGAACTTTAAAAAAATGTACATTTCCGCTTTTTCGCAGAAGAACACCTAAAGAACCATCGTATTCATTTATAATCTTTTGATTGACTAATTGTTTTAAGGCTTGTGCTTGGAGAAGACCATCTTGATTCAAATCTTCGACGTTTGAAATTTCACATTTAGCCTCTAATGAAGAGCATGAAGCATCTTCAACCTCAAAAACAATATCCTCTTCTTTTGTGTATAATCGTATTTTAAGTTCACCTCCTTTTTGTGATCGCATTACGGCATCGTGAGTTAATTGATTTATTATTTGACCAATGGACTCTGGAACGCATAAGTATTTAATGTCATCATCAAGCGACTTGCTCACGACTATATTGCGTAATTTATCACGGCTTGATTCTAAATAAAGTTGCGTTGCTATCATGGATTGCAAGGAGCAGGAATTGACGAGTGAGCTTTGCATATAACTAGAAACAGCAAAGTAATTTAATAAACTATCAAAGGTATGGGTTAACCGTTCCTTACACTGTAAGCTCAGCGTTTTAAGTTTGTTATGTTGAGTTTCACTGGTTTTTCCATCTAGCAAACAATCATTAACCGTTGTTAAAACGTAAATAGGATCAGAAATTTCTTTAGTGATATTATCTACAATCTTTTTATAATCATTCAAAGTACGTGTGTCTTTGTTAGTTTTATGCACATTAAAAATCAGTTTTCTCAATGTTAGTGTGAAGAGTTCATGATCAAATGGCTTAATAAAAACATCATCTGCCCCCTTAGTTAGAAATTTAATAGCACCATTTCTACTGCCTGTTAAACCAATAAAAATAAAAGAACGTTTCAAAAAAGTTTCTTTGATTGCTTGCATGAGATCACAGCCATTTTTAAATGGCATTTCATAATCAAGTATTATTATATTTATAGAGGGCGTTAACATTAAACGAGAAATTACTTTCTCACTGTAGAGCTCAATTTCATTTTGAATAAACTCATTACATAATATATTCGCTACAATCCGGCTATCAACTCTAGAGTCATCAACAATTAACGCGTGCTGATAACGATAAATATCATGCTGCCTAATGAAACCGTAAACAAGAGAGGTTAACTCGCTATCATTTTCACCCACAATCATATTAATATAATGTTCTTTAGCTGTTCTTTCCATTTCAAAATTAAAAGTACTGGTTATTAGTAGTGTTGGTACATCATGCTTTAACTCGAACCTAGAAATACTCTCTTCATCGATTTTTTCAACATAAAAAATGATATAATCAGTGTTCGTAATAGTCATATTTAGCGGCTGACTTATATCACCAGAAGTTACTGATTGAACATTACCTAAATGTTCACCCTCTAGAACAGGGAGTAAAACGCTAGTAACGCTTTGCGGTAAGTTCAATAAGAATATATTTGAATTCATCATAACTAATCCCTGTCATATATATATATCTTCAAAAATTTGAAAAAACAATGAGGCTTATTAACTATAGCCTACATTTCTATTTTTGACAGATAGGATGTTTCATAACAACTTTATCCACGAAAACACTGACTCTATTTCCTTAACTGAATAGACTAATCAATTATCTAGCACCCGATTTTCAAAAAATAAAAATATTAGAGCAGCTGACTTTCAGGCTGATTATTTTGGCTCTGTTGTCATTCAATCATAAGCGCCAATCTATGTTTGAGGTGCTTTTTTCTGCTTAACAAACTAAATAAACAGTACAAATATGCTATTATTTAAAATTATCCCATTTTTTATGTAACATCATTATGCCTATAAAAAATCTCCTCATTCGTGAAAAAACAATCTTTGACGGTATTTTCAGTAAATACATTCTAAAGTTTCTTTTTAGCCTTTGGTTTAAAATTGCAGGCTGGAAATTATGCAAAGTAACCCCAGAAGGTGCTGGTATTACCATAGCAGCACCGCACACCTCAAATTGGGATTTTGTTTATGCACTTGGCGCCGCCATATTACAAGATGTAAAAATATACTTTTCTATTAAAGACAGTATGTGCCGAGTACCAATCTTGGGCCGTTGGCTGATGTACCTTGGCGCTATGCCTATCGACAGATCCGAAGCAGGCTCAGGTCAGGTTGATCAAATTAAGCAGTTTATTGAAACACAAAAAGGTAAAAGGGTATTTTTCTTATTTACCCCTGAAGGCACACGAGGCGGAGTGGCAAAATGGAAAACAGGCTTTTACCATGTTGCTCAAGGAAGTGGATTACCTATTTTCTTAGCCAAAGTCGATTACCTCAGTAAAGAAACTGGCGTTTTTCATATCTTTAAATTGACCGAGAGCAAAGACGATGATATTCAAGCGATGCAGGCTTCTTATAAAAGTGTTTACGGCAAATATCCCGCGAAACAATTTCCACCATACCAAGGTCGCATGCCCAGAATAGGTGATAAAGAAGCTGCAATTATTCGTGCACTTTATGCCATTAATTCTATTAAAGGTGTTGCCACAAAAATGGAAATAAGCGCAAAAGCTAAAATGGGTGAAATATCAAATACTATGTTCGATTTTTTAATCGAAAAAGGTCTTGTTGAGCAAGGCTTTTTAGAAAGAGCGGAAACCACATACCGATTAACCTTAGCAGGGAAAGGCTGTTATCTACATTTGTATTCAAAAGGTAATTCGTTTGCCTTACCAAATGGATAAAGTGTTGGTAAAAATATTATTCACGCGCTCTTGGTATAAGAACTGATCAATAGCGCTTCACACCACCCTCAAACTTTGCATAACAACCCACGGTTTTTTTTATTAATAAAAGCAAAAAAAACCTCCAGCAATTACCCCCACTTATTCAACAAACACAAGTTCTGTTATTTTATCTTTTATTGCTTGTTCTTTATAAGGTCAACACACTATTTTTTTATAAGTAAAGCTTGTTTATTTATAATAAAATGGATGAATACGTATGTAGGTTAACGGTAAATTTGCGCAAGTCCTTTATGCTTGATGTAATAAAAAACATCGGGAATATTCATGAAAAAGATAATACTAAGCCTTAGCGTACTGTTGTTTTCAAACAGTATATTTGCACAAACTGTTGAGTTAAGTTCTCCAGACGGAAAAATTGTTCTCAGCGTTAATGATGAGGGTAAACCAAGTTATAAAATTAGCTTTTCAGGTGAACGTATTATCAAGCCTTCCCGCTTAGGCTTGGCGTTTAAAAACACGATGCCCTTTAGTGACGGATTTACCATCTCCTCCAGCCAAGAAAAATCGGCCAAATCAGTATGGCAATTACCTTGGGGTGAACGTAAAAATGTTACGGATCATCACAATGAGTTATTAGTCACATTTGCAAATAGTAGTAATTCCGAGGCCAAAAAATTCAACGTACGTTTCCGTTTATTTAATGACGGTATTGGTTTTCGTTACGAAGTGCCAAAACAAAAAGATTTAGACCAAGTCGAAATCATTAATGAATTTACCGAGTTTGCGATAAATGACGAGCAAAAAGCAACTGCATGGTGGATACCTGCACGTGGTTGGAATCGTTATGAATATATTTATAACACCACTGATGTAGCATCGGTTGACCGTGCTCATACACCTTTTACCTTTAAACTAGACTCTGGTACTCACATCAGTATTCACGAAGCCGCATTAGTTGATTATGCTGCAATGACCATTAATCAAAAGCGCCCAGGTATTTTAAAAGCAGATTTAACGCCTTGGTCTGATGGCATATTAGTTAAAACAAACACTGACTTTAAAAGCCCATGGCGCACTATTCAAATCAGTAAAAATGCCGTTGGTTTACTCAATTCAGACTTAATATTAAACCTTAACGAACCGAATAAATTGGGTGACGTATCTTGGGTTGAACCGGCTAAATACGTAGGGATTTGGTGGGGAATGCATATAAATGCTAACACTTGGGGAAGCGGCGAAAAGCACGGCGCAACGACAAGTGAAACAATGCGTTACATTGACTTTGCCGCAGAACATGGCTTTGCAGGTGTATTGGTTGAAGGTTGGAATGTGGGTTGGGATGGCGATTGGTTTTTCAACGGAGACGTATTCAATTTCAGTAAATCTTATGATGATTTTGATATCTCAGCCGTATCTGCATACGGTAAGAAAAAAGGTGTCCGGTTAATTGGCCATCATGAAACTTCAGGTAATGTCACTAACTATCGTGATCAAATGAGTGATGCTTACGCGCTTTATGAAAAGCATGGCGTAAGACAAGTTAAAACCGGTTATGTTGCTGACGGTGGTGATATTAAACGCATTGATGAAAATGGCATTGTTCGTAAAGAGTGGCATGACAGTCAGTTCATGATAAGTGAGTACCTACATAGTGTAACGGAAGCCGCCAAGTATAAAATCAGTATTAATACCCATGAACCGATTAAAGATACGGGTTTACGCAGAACTTATCCTAATTGGATTTCAAGAGAAGGCGCTCGCGGCCAAGAATTTAATGCGTGGGGCACTCCGCCTAATCCACCAGAACACACGACTATTTTACCCTTCACAAGAATGTTATCGGGACCTATGGATTTTACACCGGGTATTTTCGACATGAGTTTCAATGATTTAGGTGATAAAAGTAATCGTCCGCAAACTACACTAGCAAAGCAACTAGCCTTGTATGTAGTACTTTATAGCCCTATTCAAATGGCGGCTGATTTGCCTAAAAACTATCAAGCAAATTTAGCTGCTTTTCAGTTTATTAAAGACGTGCCTACAAACTGGGAAGAGAGTAAGGCCATTGCTGGTGAGGTTGGAGAATATGTTGCTTTTGCTCGCCAAGAAAGAGATGGTGAGGATTGGTTTGTTGGTGCATTAACAGATGAGATGGCGCGTACATTAACGTTGAAGTTAGACTTTCTTGATAAGAACAAACGCTATCAAGCGCAAATTTATCGCGACGGTAAAAATGCAGAATGGATTAACAATCCATATGAAATGATTATTGAAAATAAACAAGTCACGGCTAACGACGAATTAGTGTTACCGCTAGCAACAAGTGGTGGCGCTGCCATTCGTTTTAAGGCTTTATAGCTAAGACTGTAAAATATAAATAGACGTAAAGTAGATGAGGGGTACTTCATCTACTTACTTTCTAACAAATCAAAGACCGAAAACAACCGAATATAAGAAATAAGCAAAAACGCCAGCATTAATAATAACTCCTAACCACAGCACAAAAATAAAGGGCCGCTTTGGGGTCTTATGCCTAAAAGCTTGTTGGGCTAATAACGCTCCAGGCCAACCTCCAAGCAAAGAAGATATTTGTAGTGTTTTTTCAGAAACACGCCACCTCCCTTTAATCGCATTTCTTTTATCAATGGCATAAAGTACAAATGTTAATAAACTTAACGTGAAATAACCGAACAAAATTAATCTATGAAGCCCTTTGTTGAAAGAAAGAAAGGTTATTACCAACAAGAATAAAATGGCGATGATTTTTGAAAACATATTAATATACTTTGTAAGCGATTCAGCAGTTGCTATATTACCTGCGCTTTCCTAATCAAACAAAAGATAAAAATAATGATAAGAAATAAATTCACACTCGCCCTTTTATTCATTTCATCCATTACCGCAAATACTAGCTTTTTAGTACACGCTGATGAAACAAACAATCCCTCGTCACAAAAATTTGAACAACTCTTAAATGATCATTGGAAGAATGCCAACAAAGAACAAGTGTTTTTTCGTAAAGACCCCGACGCTTTTAGAATGAATGGTAAGCTTCCGTCGTTTTCAAAAAAATCAGAAAAAAGACGTGAGCTCTTTAATCAGTCTTTACTTGGCAGACTCGATAAAATTGAACTATCGAAACTTTCTGCTAAAGAACAAGTCACTTATCGTTTATTTAAATATGAGCGTCAAACAGAAGCCAAAAGTTATAAGCAGCTAGACCAGTTTTACCCGATGAACATCTATTCAGGATTTCACAGTTACTTTGCTGGTGCGCCGGCCAACATGTCTTTCTTAACGGTTAAAGATTACGACAATTACCTAATCAGCCTTGCCGATTTTCCACGTTACAATCAGGAGCATATCGACAATCTAACTGAAGCGATTGCTCAAGGTCATACGCATTATTGTGAAAGTTTTAAAAACTTTGATAAAAGCATAAGTAAGCACATTGTTGAGGACGTAAATAAAAGTCTTTTTTATCAACCACTACTGAATATGCCGAGTAAAATATCCAGAAATGATAAAGCAAAATATCAAAGTAAAGCCGCTGAACTCATCACTCGACAAGTTATTCCTGAATACAAAAAGTTTTATACATTTTTCACACAAGAATACATGACTAATTGTCGTAAAACGGTTGGTATCAGTCCTTTAAAAAATGGTGAAGCGTATTATCAATACCTTATTGAATTTTACACCACTACATCTATGTCAGCTGATGAAATTCATAACTTAGGCTTAAAAGAAGTGGCGCGTATTCGTCAAGAAATGGATGTGATTATTAAAGAGGTAAAATTCAAAGGCGACTTTACTGATTTTATCAAATTCCTACGGACTGACCCACAGTTTTATACCGATGAACCTCGCGACTTAATTGAAAAAGCCAGCTACATTACACGTAAAATGGCCGCACAATTACCGAAATGGTTTTCAGTACTACCAAGATCAACCTTCGATATAAAAGCATCTCCAAATGGTGGTGCGTATTACGTAGCATCTGATGGTAGCGGTACAACGTCAGGCACTTATTTTATTGATACTAAAGACTTAACAAGCCAACCTTTATATACGCTAGAAGCATTAACGTTTCATGAAGCTGAACCTGGGCATCACATGCAAAGTGCAATTGCTCAAGAAGTTGATATGCCTGAGTTTAGAAAAACACTTTACCACGCAGCGTTTGGTGAAGGATGGGGTTTATATTCAGAACGTTTAGGCAAAGAAATTGGTTTCTATCAAGACCCATATAGTGACTTTGGCCGTTTAACCTATGAAGCTTGGCGCGCTTGTCGTTTAGTCGTAGACACAGGTATGCATGCTAAAGGTTGGTCTCGCCAGCAAGCAGTCGATTACTTAGCAGATAACACAGCTTTAAGCATGGCAGATGTTATTGCGCAGATTGACCGCTACATTAGCTGGCCAGCTCAAGCACTTTCATACAAAATTGGTGAGATAAAAATTCGTCAGTTACGTGCAATGGCAGAAGAGAAGTTGGGTGATAAATTCAACATACGTGATTTTCACGACCAAATGCTTAAAAATGGCAGTTTACCGATGGATTTATTGGAAGAGTTAACCGTCAATTGGGTTGAACAACAACTTATATAGTCACTCTTTTCCGCTAAACGAC
This sequence comes from uncultured Colwellia sp., assembly GCA_913020705.1. Next base: position 15,355 of record CAJWBY010000006.1, on the reverse strand, counting down.
CACGTATAAGTAAATATAAAAATGCCGATTATTTAAAAATAATCGGCATTTTTTTAATCGAATAAATATTATAACGTCAATAGAATATAGGCAGTAAAATTAGAGCGAAGGTTGTTCTTTTTTTAACTTAATAATCAAATCAATATGTGGAATAAGCTCTTCAATTTCGCGAATATGATCTCGTAAACTTCTCCACTGGGTTAATTCTAATTTTCCAGAATCTAATATTGCTAGCTTTAGTTCACTGACCAATGAATTTTCATCGACTTGGTCTATAAACTCATTAATACGTAACAAGTTGTCTAACTCTGATTGGGATATTATTTCGCTACTGTCGGTCATGTCTAACCCTGTATAAATACTCTATAAAGGAAAGTATAGCGAAGCTTTAATTTTTTGCTTAATGTAAATAAAGTTAAACGTATTCTAATCGTCATATTTCAGTAAGAAAAAAGTCATATTCAACTTGTAAAGTGCATCAGGTCAACTAAATAACGCTGAAAAAGGGATCCACATGGAACACAATAGCTTTGATGAATATGATGAGATTTTTAACCTTTTCGACAGTTTACTTGTCGATAAAAAAGAACCGCGTTCACGAAAAAGAAAATGGCGGGAAATAGAAAGTTATAAAGACAGAAAACGTTTACAACAAGAACTACATGACCTACAAGATTACTATTGTTAATCAATAGGTTCTGGAATAACCTTACGTTATTCCAGAACTAATTAAGTGCGTTAATTAATATTTTGCAAAATCAAGTAATGTCTTGCCTGTCATGCGGTAACCTACCCATTCGTCTTGAGCAACAGCACCGATAGCTTGATAAAAATCACGAGAAGGTTTATTCCAATCTAAGCAACTCCACTCAAAACGAGCGCAATCTTTATCAACAGCAATTTTCGCCATCGCTTTTAATAGTTTTATACCCGCTCCAATCCCTCTATGTTCAGGCGTCACATACAAATCTTCAAGATATAAACCAGACTTTGCTAACCAAGTTGAATAGTTATAAAAATAAATGGCAGAACCAATAGCAACACCATCAAGTTCACATATCAAACCATGAACGAGTGTGTTTTCACTAAACATCGTGTCTTTAATGGTGTCGACAGTCGCAAGCACCTCATCTTCTGCTTTTTCATAAATAGCGAGTTCTTTTATAAAAGTTAATAAAAGATCTGCATCATTAAGGGTAGCTTCGCGTATAATTATTTCAGACATTTATGTTCCTGTTTTCTGCGTTAATTTTTCTCATATCGCATAATAATACAAGTATATTTTCACACTTCATATGCTTTGCAACAAAAAATAAAAGCTTAAATATAAATGAATAATGAACCAATAAAAATAATTGGCTCTAAGTAAGGTAAGTAAAACCTAAAAATAGGCAAATTAGTTCAGCTATGCACTATTAAAAACTGTATAGGTATACTTTTTAAAAATGTGTACCTGTTTTCAAATTCACTTTATCATTACAGTAAGCAAATGAATTCAATTAATAAAAACAAAAGGAAAGCTCTGTGTTCAATAAGATAGCGTCACTCGCATTATTCACTTGTATTGCTCTGCCAGTATTTTCAGCTGATATCAGCCCTTCAGCAAAGCAGACGGCAGATTACGCCGTTCACACTTACCAAAAATCAATGGTGGAAAGTTTAGCTAAGTTGATAAAATACAATACATTAGCTATTGACGGTATTTCAGCTAATGATAATCCTGCCCATATAGCTTTTAAAAAAGAACTTAAGAAACAAGCTGACGATTTAGGATTTGATTATAAAGACGACGGCTATGTGGTTGTCATTGGATTAGGCGAAAATGAGGAACGTTTCGGAATTATTACTCATGGTGATGTACAGCCGGCTAATGCGAAAAAATGGAAAAAATCTCCTTTTGAACTTGATACAACATCAGAGCCAGGCAAACTGATTGGTCGTGGCACAGAAGATGATAAAGGCCCAATATCAACAGCGCTTTTCGCCATGAAAGCAATCAAAGACAAAAATATTAAGTTAAATAAACGTATTGAGTTATACGTGTATATGGCTGAAGAATCAGACTGGGGTCCTCTACAAGAATATATTAAAACGCATACACTCCCACAAACCAATATCACTATTGATGCTGAATACCCTGTTGTTACTGCAGAAAAAGGCTACGGAACGATAAAAATAGCTTTTAATAAAGTACCTTACACTGGCTTTGATGCTTACCTTAGTGAATTTAGTGGCGGATTTTTTGGTAGTCAAATTCCAGAGGATGCTAAAGCAGTCATTGAAAATGCTGATATAGCATTACTACAAAAACTCATGGACAAAGCAAGAAACTACAAAGGTGTTAGTTTTGATTTAGAACTTAAAGATAATCAATTAACGGTTACTGCATTAGGCAAGTCAGCACATTCATCAACCCCTCAAGACGGTGTGAACGCGATCCCATTTTTGGCTGACTTATTGTCACAAACTCGTTGGCCGACTAACGGTGCAGGTACGCTAGTAAATTTCATTAATGATCATATTGGCTTAGGATTAGAAGGTAAGAAATTCGGCAATATAGCTTATAGTGATGATTTCATGGGTCCGATGACGGTTTCACCAACGGTTATTAAACAACTGAAAAATAATATTGAATTGAACATTAATATTCGTCGCCCTCGCGGTAAATCAGCACAACAACTAACAGAAGAAATTAACCATACGATAGCAACTTGGAAGCTAACGAATATGGCTGATATTACTGAACTAGAACACTATATTGGTGAACCCTTTGTTCAAAACGACGCTCCGCATATTGAAACATTACTTTCTGTGTTTTCACACTTTACAGGAATAAATGATGCAAAGCCCATCTCTATTGGCGGTGGCACCAACTCTCGATTATTTCCTAACGCTGTTAGTTTTGGACCTTCAATGCCCAATACTGAATACACAGGACATTCTGAAAATGAATTTATTACAATGAAACAGTTTGTGTTAAATTTGAAAATGTATACGGCAGTTTTAGTTGAAATGGCCGCAGTTAAATCTCAGTAACATCTTTATTTTGATGCTAAGGAATCGAGAAAATATGAAAAAAACATGTATTGTAACGGGTGGCAGTTCTGGCATTGGTCTAAGCATAGTGCAGTTATTTGCTCATGAAGGATTTCAAGTTTTCAATTTAGATATACAACCCAGTAACATTCCCGTGTTAGGTTCCTCTGATATTCAATGCGATATGAGTAATGTTAAACAAGTAAGCGATATTATTAATAATATCGCTAAAACAGAGACTATTGATGTTCTCGTCTCAAATGCGGGTATTCACTTTTCAGGTAATATTGAAAACACATCAGAAGCCGATTTAGATAAAGTTCTTAACATCAATGTTAAGGGTGCTTTTGCCGCAGTAAAATCTGTATTACCTAATATGAAAGCGAATAAAAACGGAGCGATTATATTAATGGCTTCAGACCAAGCGTTAATTGCCAAGCAAAATTCTTTTGCCTATAACATCAGTAAAATGGCACTTGCTTCTATGGCAAAAACCACCGCACTTGATTACGCCAGCTTTAATATTAGAGCTAATGCCGTTTGTCCCGGTACGATAGAAACCCCGTTGTATCATCAAGCAATTGATAACTATTGTGAACGTTCGGGTGCCGACAAAGCCATAGTTCACGCTGAAGAGGCCGCTTTACAACCATTAGGTCGTTTAGGACAACCAGAAGAAGTCGCTGAACTGGTCTATTTTCTAGCATCTGATAAAGCTAAATTTATTACGGGGAGTTTGCAAGTAATTGACGGTGGTTATACGGCGCAGTAGCTTTAGTTACGCTTTTAGCTTTAACATATATGATAGAAAAACATGATGAAAATAATCGATCCGCATTTACATTTATTTGACCTTGAAGAAGGTGAGTATCAGTGGTTAAAAGCTGATAACCCTCCTTTTTGGTCAGATAGAAAAGTCATCACACACAACTTTACTGAAAAAGATTTACAGTTATCATCTCTTTTCGAGCTTGCGGGTTTTGTACATATTGAAGCAGGTTTTGATAACCAACAGCCGTGGCGTGAAATTGCTTGGTTAGAAGAAACCTGCTCTCTACCTTTTAGATCTATCGCTGGCATTAATTTACTTTTGCCTTCAAACGAATTTCAACAAGTATTAGATAAGCTCTGCCAATATGAATCTGTTGTCGGTGTTCGTGATATTTTTGATGATAATGCCTTCGAGTACTTATCCAATCCGGTTGTTCAGAAAAACCTATCGACACTTGCAAAGCAGCAATTTATTTTTGAATGCCAGATGCCTTTAGCTGACGTTGTAGCCACCACGCAATTAATGAAAGTACTCAATGTGCTACCAACGCTGAAATTAGTTATTAATCATGCGGGTTACCCACCACGAGATGTTAATAGTAAACCGTGGAAAGATTGGCAACAAAACCTAAAATCGCTATGTGACTATGAAAACATTAGCATTAAGTGCTCTGGTTTTGAAATGATTAACCGTGACTATTCGGCGATATGGCAACAACTCGTCATTAATCAATGCTTAAAAACCTTTGGATTGTACAAAACGATGCTAGCGAGTAATTTCCCTTTGTGTCTATTTAAAGGTAGCTACCAAGAAAATTGGTTATCTCATAAACAAAACAATCAACTATCAACCACATCCATTGAATTTTTATGTTATAAAAATGCTCAAAGGATATATCAAATCCTACTTTAAACTTCAAATAAAGCAAAAAAATCTACCAATAACATATCAGATAAAATAGTATTTCATCACCTTATATTTTTCATGGTGAATTAATGGATAACTTCGACAAAAAAATTCTTAAAATATTACAAAACGACTGTACTCAACCTGTCAGTGAGGTTGCTTCTCAAGTTGGCCTATCAACAACGCCGTGTTGGCGACGTATTCAAACCATGGAAAAAAATGGCATTATAAGAGGACGCGTCGCATTGGCGGATCCTGAAAAGTTAAATGTTGGCTTGACAGTTTTTGTAATGATTAAAACCAATCAACATAACCCTGACTGGTTGGATGATTTCAGTATAAACTCAAAGGAATTTCCAGAAATCATTGAATTCTATAGGATGAGTGGCGAAGTCGATTATCTGCTACGTGTTGTGGTTTCTGATATGAAAGCCTACGATGCTTTTTATAAAAAACTTATAGGCCAAGCAAGCTTTGCTGATATTAGTTCAAGTTTTGCCATGGAAGAAATTAAGTATACCACCGCATTACCGGTGAGTTATATTTAACGGTCTGTTCAAAAATCAATACTTACTATTCGAACAATCCATTACAGTTAGTCATTAGCGTTAATGACTAACTGTAAAATATCGTCGTTATTTCAGGTGTCCCATAGCCCTATTATTTTCTTCAATTTTTTTAATCTCCCCATCAATTTAGTGTTCCCTATTTGTTTCACATTTTATCGTTATCATCATGAGATACATTGATAATCGGTAAAATTATGAGTAATCATCACATTTTGGTTCAAAAGCAAAAAAATCCTAAAACCAATAAACAGGTAATATCACGAATAATTAAGTGTGCACTTGTAACGTTAGGGATCTCTTTTCTAAGTGCTTGTGGCGGTGGCGGTAGTGATGACTCTTCTACACCTGACAATGATAACAATACAACCACCAATACTGCTCCCGTTGCCAGCGCAGGAATAGATCTAGCTGTTGTAGTGAACCAAACGGTAAATTTAAGTGCCGAGTTCAGCTCTGATGCAGACGGAGATAGCTTAAGCTATCAATGGACGATTAATTCTATCCCTGATGGCAGCACAATAACTTTATCCGATAACTCCATAAGTAAGCCTTCTTTTGTTGCAGATGTTGCAGGAGAATATGAATTCAGTTTAGTGGTCAACGACGGTACAGTAGATAGCAGTGCTGACATCGTCATGGTCATTGCCACTGCATCAAATACTATTCCGGTCGCCCATGCGGGCTCAGATCAAGAAGTGATCACGGGTGATCAAGTCACCATAAACGGTAATCAAAGCAGTGATGAAGATGGCGACACGTTAACTTATGCTTGGACATTGGCTTCACAGCCTAGTGGCAGCAGCATAACTCTCGAACAAAGCGATCAGGTATCAACTACCTTTACAGCAGATGTAGATGGTGATTATACCCTAGTATTAATTGTCAATGATGGTAGTTCTGACAGCGCAGCAGACACCATGATTATTACAGCTTCAAAGGCCATCAACACAGCCCCTGTTGCCGCTAGCGATAGTTTAACCACTGATGAAGACACCTCAATATCACTCTCCCTTAGTGCTACAGATGCTGAAAGTGACACGCTAAGTTATAACGTTATTACACCGCCAGCAAAAGGCCAATTAACGCTAAACGGTAATCAAGTAGACTACGTACCCTATCCAAATGAAACGGGAGAAGACAACTTCAACTTTAAAGTCAATGATGGTAATCAAGATTCAAATACGGCAACCATTACCTTAACGATTACTCCCGTTAATGATAGCCCTGTGGCACATGATTATAATTTGAGCACCCTTACCGATACCGCTGTCGACATTACCCTTAGGACTGATGATTCAGACTCTGAAAACCTAACTTACTCTATTGTCAGTCAACCCACTAATGGCAGTGTTACATTAGATGCAGGTGTAGCAACCTATACCCCAACTAATTCATATAATGGTTCAGATAACTTTACTTTTAGAGCTAATGATAGTGAGGAGCAATCAAATATAGCGACAGTAACAATTAAAACAGACATAACGGAAAATACAGCCCCAACTGTCGATGACGACACGGTTGTTGCAAGTGAAGACAACGATACAGATATTGATTTATCAGGTATTACAACCGCAGGTCGATCAAATAAGCAAAACATCGCTGATTTAACATATTTCATTGTTACTCATCCCCTTAACGGTAAAATTACAATAGAAGGTTCAATTGCTAGATTTACTCCCAATGGAAATTATAGCGGTCCTGATAACTTTACCTTCAAGTCTTTTGATGGCAGTGATGACTCAAATATAGGCCAGATCACCTTAACCGTTTCAGCACTTAATGATGCACCTATCGCTCAAGATTTTAGTGTTAGCACCATTGAAAATTCCACTGTCAGTTTCAATATTTCTGCTACTGATACTGAATTTGATGCACTCACTTATTTCATCGTTAATGACGCTTCTCATGGAGATATCGTTTTAACAGGTTCTGTCGTAACTTATACGCCAACGAGTGATTATAATGGCGAGGACAGCTTTACCTTTAAAGCTAACGATGGTACTTCAGATTCAAATTCGGCAACCGTTTCGTTAATGGTAACTACTGTTGCCAATAATAGCCCCGAAGCGAGAGACATCATTACATCAACACCTGAAGATATGGCAATCGAAATTAACCTTACTGCGACAGACCGCGACGAGAATGATCTAACCTATTCACTGGTAACATCTCCCAGTAACGGTAATTTATCGCTCTCAGGTTCAATGGCTATTTACACCCCAGATAATGACTACATTGGGAATGATAGTTTTTCTTATAAAGCCAATGACGGCATAAGTGATTCGAATACTGCCGTAGTTTCTATTTACGTTGAATCAGTAAATGATGCACCCGTTGCGAGTGATATTGCTATTGAACTAGAAGAAAATATCACCACTAATATTATTCTTACTGCTAATGATCCAGAAAGTGATGAACTCACTTATTCAATTGCTACAGGCCCTACTTTTGGTAGCATAACTCTCACGGAAACAACCGCGACCTATACGCCGGAATCCAATTATAGTGGCAGCGATAGTTTTACCTTTGTTGCGAATGATGGTACTTCAGATTCAAATTTAGCTACTGTCTCGTTAATGGTAACTACTGTTGCTAATAATAGCCCTGAAGCGATGGACATCACCACATCAACACCTGAAGATATGGCAATCGAAATCAACCTCGATGCGACTGACAGCGACGGAAATAACCTAACCTATTCACTCGTGACATCTCCTAGTAACGGTAGTATATCACTCTCGGGTTCAATGGCTGTTTACACTCCAGAAGCTGACTATATAGGTAATGATAGTTTTTCTTATAAAGCCAATGATGGCATAAGTGATTCAAATACTGCCGTAGTGTCCATTTTCGTTGAATCGGTAAACGATGCCCCCGTTGCGAGTGATGTTACTGTTGAGCTAGAGGAAAATATCACCACTCATATTATTCTTACTGCCAATGATATTGAAGGTGATGTACTTACTTATTCAATTGCTACAGGTCCAAGTTTTGGAAGTATAACCCTATCAGAAACAACCGCGACCTATACGCCAGAAACTAATTACAGTGGTAGTGATAGTTTTACCTTTATTGCCAATGACGGCAGCGATGATTCAAACATAGGTACGGTTTCAATTTCTATAATCGCAACAAGCACGGCCCCAGTTGTGCAAAATATAACAGTAACTACTTCGGAAGATATTCCTGTAGTGATTAATTTGTCTGAAGAAAATGATGATGATGGCAATTTAACCTATTCCATGGCATCTGATAACGGAGCAACTAATGGAACTGTATTAATCAGTGGATCTAGTGTCACATTTACGCCAACAAAAAATACCAATGAAACTGGCTACTTTACATATTTCGGTAATGATGGTGATAACGTTTCAAATATCGGCGAGATAACGATTGAGATCATACCGGTGAATGATGCTCCTGTTGCATACGATTCTGCTGTCACCACAACTGAAAATAACTTTGTTGAACTGACTTTAAGTGCTACTGATATTGAAAATGATATCCTCACTTACTCAATAGTCACTTATCCAAGCAATGGTGGGTTAGAGTATCAAGACTCAACCGTATATTATTTTCCTAATGGGAGTTTTACTGGTAATGACAGTTTTACTTTTAAAGTAAATGATGGAGAAGAAGATTCCAATACCGCAACAATATCGGTTACGGTCAATTCTTCAAACAATGCCCCTGTTGCAGATGCCGGTACTAATATCCATATAAACGTAGATAACGAAGTCAGTTTAGACGGAAGTAATAGTACCGACGAAAATAACGAGACACTAACGTACAGCTGGTCAATAGAAAATGCCCCCAGTGGCAGTATTGCAATTTTATCAGACAGTTCGGTTGTTTCTCCAACATTCACTGCAGATGTGGCGGGTAACTACACGTTCAATTTGGTGGTGAACGATGGCATTGAAGATAGTGATAGTGGAACGGTTTATATTATTGCTGCGCAATGGCAAACCAACCCAAATGCTGAAAGATCATTATATATTTTAGATGACACAACGAATTTAGGTACCGAAGTGAATGTTCAATCAATTACTGACCGAACCAATTCTGACAATGAAAGTATGATAGAAGTATCTGCGAGTGGTATTCCAAACTATCAAGTGACACTGACACAAGACGATATTGACGCATTAAATAGTAGACCTCAGGCAAGTTCAGACTTTAGAAACAGCAATGGTGTTACTACAGCAACTGCAGGTCAAACCATTGAGTTTGGTGAAGACATTGGTTTTGAAATTCGTGGGCAAGGATGCGACTTGGGATTTTGGCCTTCTGGCCCATCTTGTCCTAGCGACCAAGCTAAAGTAAAGAGTTTACCCATAAAACCAGAAGTTGCCTCTGAAGAATGTACGTCTGGTGGACTAGGCATGATCGGTTATATGCTTAATGGTACGGCCGTATATAGTTGGTCAGATGGCGCGAGCTTTAATGGTGAACAAGTTTGGAATAATAACGCACCAAAATTTGAATTTTATGACATAGATGTGTGTTCAGGGCACGCCCAATCATTTGGTGATTATCATCACCACATGTTTTCATCATGTTTAATGACACTCTTTAATGACGATGGCACGGGACACTCTCCTGTTTATGGTTATGCTGCGGATGGTTACCCTATTTATGGTCCATACCATGCTTCTGATGTTCTCGCTAAAAGTGCTTGGGTTGCTCGTGACTACGATGATGTATCCTCAAGCTCAGGGTGTGGAATAGCAGGAGAACGTAGTTGTCAGCTTGTTGATAACTACGACTTAAGCCAAGGGACTGTCAGCGTAACGTCTGGCCCGACGACAGATGAAATCGTCTCATCAAACTCAGGTAATGAGTTTACTACAACTTCTGGGTTTTACTATGAAGATTATTATTATGATTCAAGTTTAACTGATATGGGTGGTGAATATTTAGATGACCACAACGGTCACTCACATGGAGACTATGGTTATCATTATCACACAACCGTGACAGAAGTGGATGGAAACCTAGAAGCATCGTTTCCTTATAACATCGGTCCAACATTCTACGGAAGATTAGCAACCAGTGGCATTCAAGTTTGTAAATAAATCAATACCCCTAAAAAGTCTATGATTTAGATAAGAAGGAAAGTGAACATGATCCCTTCTTATCTAAAACCAACAATGATATACCACTCGTTTCAGGAGAAGTTTTCACATGAAAATAAAGACTAAAATGTTTAATTTGTTAATTTTCCCTCTGCTGTTATTGTTTAGTACGACAAACTTATCAGCGCAAGAAAAAACACCTACCGCTGAAAAAATGCCCATGAAACATGATATGGCGAACATGTCAGGCATGGGGGATATGGCAGGAATGGAAAATATGGAGGGAATGGTTCATGATCATAAACCTATTCCATTACCTGAAGGGGCAAAAACACCTCAAATAAACATCGCCATTTTTAAAGATGAAAAGGATGGGTTTAACCTACATATTGCTCTCGCTAATTTTGAGCTAGAACCACCTGAGTTTGAATCTGCTTTGATCTCACCACCACCTCAACTCACGGGCACTCAAAAAGTAAATTTTATTGTAGATGGTCATGCGCACTTGTATGTTAATGGTAAAAAGATAAGCCGTGTTTATGGGCAATATGTACACTTGCCTAGCACATTATTTAATCCTGGTATCAATATGATTATGGTGTCATTAAACGCACATAGCCATGATGTCTGGACATTGAATGAGAATCAAATTATGTCAACGTTGATTATAAATCCTAAATTAGAAAAACTTGTTTTACAGGGATTCAGTTCTTCGCCGATCGAAGAGCGTTGAATAATTGGATTTAAAGGAGCAAATGAATTCGTAAGATGGTGCGTAGATATACCTATAAATTAACTTTCTAAAAAATTTCTAAAAGTAGCACTTATGTTTAGATTCATTAAGAAAAACATAAGTGCTAAGTAATAATTTTAGAAAAGAGTAGCTATTACTTCAAAGAATTAACCGTCACATTCGGTGAACGCTTCACGACTTCGTCATTCAATTCGATACCAATACCGGGCACTTCAGTTACTTGGAAGAAGCCCTTTAAAGGTTGTGGATCTTGTATACATAATTCACGATTCCAATGCTTGGTTGCATAGGTGTGATGTTCATGAATTAAAAAGTTAGGGATCGCAGTTTCTAAATGTAAAGATGCGGCAGTGGCAACTGGCCCGCCGCAAACGTGAGCTTGAATACGAATGTCATAAACATCCGCATAATCACAAACTTTTTTAGATTCAGTAAAGCCACCACATAAACCGACATCCGGTTGTAAAACATCAATACTTTGATCTTCAAAATACTGACGTACATCCCAACGATGATATAAGCGTTCGCCACCAGCAATTGGAACATTCACTCGTTCAGCGACTTTTTTATGTACTTTAGCATTAAGATAATTCACGGGTTCTTCGTACATCATACAACCCACTTCTTCGACAATTTCGCCCATTTGAATCGCCGAAGCGGCGCCCATTAATGAATGAGATTCAAAAATAATATCAACGTCTTCGCCAACAGCATCACGAATAGCTCTTAGTCTGTCGCCAAACAAACGCATTTGCGGTTTAGTAAATAATTTAGTGCGATCAAAAGACGATGTGCCATCAGCGTTGTAAACAATCGGGTCGACTTTCACAGCATCATAACCTTCAGCAACAGCTTTTAACGCTGCTTCTGCGTATTCTTCAGGTAAAAATAACTTCTTAACTTCAACATCCCAGTCAAACTGTAATTGGCTAGCATAAGTGCGTAATTTATCATTTACCTTACCGCCTAATAGTTGGTAGACAGGAACACCTAATGCCTTACCTTTTATGTCCCAAAGTGCAGTATCAATAGCGCTCATTGCTGAATATAAAACTGGCCCACCACCAAGTCCCCAAAAGCTTTCACGCAACATTCTTGACCATAAAAGTTCCGTTCTAAACGGATCGAACCCAATCAATACCGCTTCAGTAATTTCTTTAATCATTGCCGCAGCAGCACTGTGTCCCCAATCATAAGCAAGACCTGCTTCACCAACACCAGAGATACCTTCATCGGTATGAACACGAATAAATACTGGGTTCCAGCCGGCGCGGTTTGGGCATTCAATATCAAAAATTTCTACGTGAGTTACTTTCATTTTATCTTCTCAAAATATTTTAGGACTTGTCGCAATAGCGTGACTTTGATCGCAACAATATTAAAACCCTGAAAGTCAGGATAACGGTATTAATTTATATTAGGTCGCAAAGCTAGGATCAGCACGATAAACTTTTCTCACCATCGCAGGCCAAGATTTTTGTCCACCAGTACTGCCTGTATGAACAATATTAGCTTGTGTTTTAATGCCATCAACAATGCTTTGATCGACTAAGATCGTTTCCATACCCGTTGCCATAACTTGTAATTGTACTTGGCAAGCACGTGTTAAATCGTACATGTGCATAAATGCATCGCCAATGGTTTCGCCCAGAGTCAAACCACCATGATTTCTCAACAGCATAAAATTTGCGTTGCCTAAATTGTTTTGTAAACGTAGTTTCTCATCTGCATTGACCGCTAATCCTTCATAATCATGATAGCTAATCGATGCGAGTGCAAACATGGCGTATTGGCTTAATGGTAATAAACCTTCTTTTAAACTGGCTACGGCGATAGTTTCATTGGTATGTAAATGCAATACACACTGCGCTTCGTGACGAGCTTCATGAACTGCGCTGTGAATGGTAAACCCCGCAGGATTAATTTCAAATGGACAATCGGGGTCAATAATATTGCCAGCTAAATCTATTTTCACCAGATTTGATGCGGTTATTTCGTCAAAGGCTAAACCAAATGCATTAATTAATAAATGCTCTGATTCAGGTATACGCGCTGAAATGTGAGTGTAAATTAAATCATCCCAACCATGCATAGCAATGAGTCGGTAACAGGCAGCTAAATCTATACGTGTTTGCCACTCGTGTTCTGATACTTTATTTTTTAAGTTAATCCGCGGAATAGTTAACATTAAAATCCTTTAAAGAATTGTTATTCTATTATTTTAAATCATCAAGAATATGAATCAAACTGCTAGATTGATAAATCACAGTTAATGGGTAGATAAAAATCAACTAACTTAAGCTATTACTTAAACTCACCTTAGTTAGATGGCCATTTTAATTAAGCTGCCGACTATCAAAATAAATACAAGTATCGGCAGAATTTTTGAATACTTGCCTTGTTCTTCGTCAGTCATCGGCTTGGCAAAGCGTTCACCTAATACTACCATTAGGGCAATACCGGCAAAAACGGCTAATAAAATTATGATTAAAGTCATTATTATTCCCTTTATTTAGCGATGTGTGAATTGGACATTGCATTAGCTAATTATTCAATTACCATAGCAAGATAACAAGTAATATTACGTAAGAAATTATATGACCACAACTGATAACTTTGCTGAGAAGCGTCGGTTTATTATAAGATTAGGCAAGGCTTTGCATAAGTTTGGTACTCCCGCTTATCGTCTTGAAGCACATTTACAGAATGTTGCCAAAGATCTTGATTTAAAAGCATGCTTTATTATCACGCCAACGGCTTTAACTTTTGTGCTTTCAGAAGATGAAGATCATCAGCAGTACAATCACGTTATTCGCGTAAAGCCAGGTGACCTTGATTTAGGCTCTTTGGCAAGAACTGACGAACTCGTTGATGAATTAAGTTCAGGGCAACGTACTTTATCGGAAGCAATTGAACGTTTAGATGATATTGCTAACAAGCCAAATCCCTATGGTCGTTTTCTTACGTTTCTAGCGTTTGGTGCTTCAAGTGGTGCTTTTGCTATGTTAATGCACACCAGTTGGAACGATGTTTTCTGGTCAGTATTATTAGGTTTTGTGGTTTGCTTATTTACCTTTTGGGCTGAAAAGTCTCGTCGTGTTACTGATATGTTAGAGCCTATTGCAGCGATAACAACAGCATTGATGGCATCGGCAATTACGCTTATTGACCCCAGTATTAACATGCCGTTAGTTATCCTTTCAGCCATTATTGCTTTTATACCCGGTTTAGCATTAACGCTGGGATTAGCTGAGTTAGCCGCTCGACATTTGATGTCGGGAACTGCACGTATTATGGATGCGGTAATGATGCTATTTAAGCTTTATTTTGGCGCAGTATTAGGTATGGCCTTAGGTAAACTATTTTGGGGTGAAGTTGCCTATGTTACACCCAGTAATATGCCAGAATGGACAGCATGGGCAGCAGTGACAACTTTATCAATAAGTTTAGTTATTTTATTTCGCGTACGTAAAAAGGACGCTCCTTGGGGTATTATCTCGGGTTATGTTGCTTATGGTGCGAGTATTATTGGCGCCGCTTATTTAGGACCTGCGCTGGGCGCTTTTGTTGGCGCATTTGTATTGGGTATTTATGGCAATTTATTCTCTAGAATTATGAAGCTCCCTTCTAGCATCGTTAAATTATTAGGCCTCGTTGTACTTGTACCGGGCAGTAAAGTCTATATAGGTTTAAACATTGCGGTATCAGGTGTTGATATGTTAAATACCAGCAATATTGGTTCGCAGGCATTCTTGATTTTTATGTCATTAGTGGCAGGGCTTATTTTTGCAAATGTAGCCTTACCTTCACGTAAAACACTTTAATATAAGCAGACTAATATAAGTACGCTAATGAAATCACCAAGCAAAAAAACAGCCTATCATCACGGTGACTTACGCAGCTCACTCGTAGAAACGGGCGCAGAGATGATTAAAGAAGCGGGTATTGAAGGGCTTTCATTACGAAAACTCGCTGAGCGCATTGGCGTTTCTCGTACAGCTACCTATCACCACTTCAATAATAAAAATGATTTGCTTTGCGCAATAGCCGCACTCGGTTTTATTCAATTACAAAATGTTTCTAATGAGATATTTGATAATAAAACACTTTCAGGGGAAGATACATTTCGTCAGTTTGTCTTTGCTTACATAAAGTTTGCAACGGACAATGCTTCAATTTACGAACTGATGTTTGGCAAAACGATTTGGAAGAACAATAATAGCGATCAAGCCTTACGTGA
>CAJWBY010000005.1 GCA_913020705.1 uncultured Colwellia sp. | reverse complement strand
GTTTGTTCTACGACAAATACATCAATACGAAGTTTTAATATTTCGTATAGTTCATCTATGTTGAGCTCTTTAAACGTCTTTATTTGCCAATCTATAGTCATGAATTTTACCTGTTTGTGTAAGAGTACTGTTTACTTCTTATGATTTCCTATAAAGGTAACGTTAATAAAGACTATGCCTACTGGCTTAATACCTGCAAGTAACCATGATAACTTTTACTTTCTAGGTAATCTGTAATTTCTTTACGATACTCAGAAATATTTATCTGAGGGAATTCTATATACATTGTTTCTCTTAATGATAAATCATCAAGAAATAAAATATATCCCAAAGGTAAGTACTTTGTTGAAAAGTTGTGTTTGAATATTGTTGTCCGTATTTCAGAAGCGCTATAAAACTCTTTGCAGCCAAATTTTTTTTCTAAGATGGGAAGTAGTTTTGTGCCGTAACGTTTGATTGACCAATATTTGAACATTGCTATTCCTTAGCAGTTTTTTATCATCCATTTTATGCTGCGAAAATATACGCCAATCTCGAATAATGTCAATGTTTTTTTAAAGGAACACTGGAGCTTATATGATATAAATTGAGGGCTGTAGGGCATGTTACAGTTTATAATATTTATTATTTTACGTTTAAAACTTTAATCTTGTCAGGGTCTATAAAAAAACCTGCTTGCGTAAATGCTTGTTTAATTCTATTTTCATTTCGTAACGTATTTAGTCCAATATTTATAGCTATTAATGCCGCCTTACCGAGTGGATGTTTTGCACTAATAACAAAATGACGGCTGTCTTTGAGTTCAATACCAATATTTTTTACTGGTACTAAATGAATTTTATCCATACTAAATGATTGATCGGGAGTTGAGTTAAAAGCCATTAACAAAAAATCAATCCAACCGAGATTTACCATACGAGCTTGGCTTAACCATTCGTCCTCTTGAATAAGATCCTTTAACGGTATTGCTTGCATTGTTTGCCAGTCAGTTCGCCACTTGGGTGTAGAAACAGCCGTAAAATTTTGTAAGTCGCTTAGTTCTTTAATGGCTAAAACAGCTTTGTTATTAGGGCTGGTGTATATTCCTGCAATGTATTCACCTTTTCGAATAACGGGTGCTGATATATATACACTGTCATTTAACGCTTTTGCATCAGATAACCAATAAGTATCAAAGCTGATCAATAACCGCCCAGACTCTAACATTTTTGTATTTCGAAAGTTTAGTTTGCCGGCGGCGTATGTAAATTCATGTTGAAAGTTGCCAATTTTTAGAGCTTGTTGGGCTATAATCATATCGACAACATCGCGTCGAATATTTTTTCCTGAAAAATTTTCAATCTTAAGTACATCTCTACCGTTTACGAACTTAATATAGTCTTCGTAAACATCATCACGTATGTAGATTAATATGTCTTCAGCTTTTGAAAAAGGGCTATAAAGGAAGATCTGTAATAAGAGTATAGAAATAAGAAAATTCGTTAATTTAATAAAGTGTTTTAACATTAAACCGCCTAGCTATCTTATAGTTGTCAGGTGTAATAATCCTTTTCGAATTTATGAGTAGATTACTTATCAGGTAATCATTTATTTAGTATAGCTTCTTAATTCAGGAAAGTAAGTGGTATATAAAGTCTCTTATAAACCACCGACTTCCCTA
The DNA here is from genome assembly GCA_913020705.1 of uncultured Colwellia sp. Next base: position 61,893 of record CAJWBY010000005.1, on the reverse strand, counting down.
ATGTTTTCTATCTATTTATTATGACGTTTTTGTAGAACCGCCATAACTTCTGACATTTCAATATTTTGATCTTGAAGCAAAACAAGCGTGTGATAAAACAAATCAGCACATTCACCTAACAAGTCTTCTTTTGTTTCAGCAACGGCGGCAAGCGCAACCTCTACACCTTCTTCTCCTACTTTCTGTGCTATCTTTGTTGTGCCTCGAGAGAATAAGTGAGCAGTATAACTTTTATCTGGATCGTCACCTTTGCGACTTGCTATGACCTGTTCTAATTCACTGAGAAAGTTTTGCTGAGTCAATTTTTGTTCAGGGAAGCAAGACTCAGTACCAAGATGACAACTAGGGCCGATAGGTCGACAAGCAATGAGTAAACTGTCGTTATCACAATCTGTTAAAACTTCACTGACATTCAAAAAATTTCCTGAAGTTTCACCTTTTACCCACAATGCTTGTTTAGAGCGACTGAAAAATGTTGCCTTGCCTGACGTTAACGTTTGCTCAAGTGATTCAGCATTCATATAACCCTGCATTAAAATGGCGCCGGTATCTTGGTGCTGAATAATTGCAGGGATCAAGTTATTCATTTTATCCCAAGCTAATTCTTTGATGTTTTCTAGGGTAACTAACATAATCTGATCTCTACTTTTTGATTTTTCAATGTTTGCTTCAACTCATTCATTGGAATAATTCCTTTATGGAATACACTAGCGGCAAGAGCACCATCAACATCGGCTTCATTAAATACATCGAAGAAGTGTGATATTTTTCCTGCACCACCAGATGCGATCAAGGGAACATTACAAACAGTACGTGCTTTTTGTAATTGCTCTATATCGTATCCTTGACGAACGCCATCTTGATTCATGCAATTTAGTACTATTTCACCTGCACCACGTGCTTGTACTTCTTTGATCCAATCAAAGGTAGTCCATTTAGTTTGTTGGGTACGGTTTTCATCACCCGTAAATTGATAAACTTGATAAAGGCCTGTTTCTTTATCATAAAAACTGTCAATGCCTACAACAATACATTGCTGACCAAAAACCTCAGCTAAGCGTGTTATTAACTCTGGATCACGCAAAGCAGGGGAGTTAATGGATATTTTATCAGCCCCCATCATTAATATCTGTTTTGCGTCTTCTTCAGTTTTAATACCACCGGCAACACAAAAGGGAATATCAATAACTTCGGCTATTCGGCTGACCCAACTTTTATCAACCACTCTATCGTCAGAACTAGCGGTAATATCATAGAATACCAATTCGTCAGCGCCTGCTTCTGCGTACTTTTTCGCAAGAGGAACGATGTCACCAATAATTTCATGATTTCGAAATTGAACACCTTTCACGACTTTTCCGTCGCGAACATCAAGGCAAGGTATTATTCTTTTTGCTAACATTAAATTTCACCTTCAGCGTTTGGCCAGCATGTTATTGCTTCTTCAAGGGTGAATTTTCCTTCGAGTAATGAACGGCCTAAAATAACACCACTGACACCCGTTGGAATTAACGCTTTAATATCTTCAATGCTGCCAATACCACCAGAAGCTTGCCATTGAATTTCAGGATATTTAGCACAAACCTCAGAGTATAAATCTACATTGGTACCCGTTAATGTACCGTCTTTACTAATATCGGTACAAAGTACGTGCTTGATTCCTGCATGTTGATATTGAGCAAGTAAGTCTTCTAAATTAACGCCGCTATCTTCAATCCACCCATGAGTGGGGAGGGTTTTATTACCAAGCGCATCAATTTTAATGTCGAGTGCTAACACAATTTTTTCACAGCCATAGGTTTTTAACCACTGGGTAACAAGTTCTGGTTGTTTAATGGCTAAGCTGCCAATGACAACTCGGTCTGCACCAAGCGCTAATAGCTGTTTTACATCTTCTTCGCAACGGATTCCGCCACCTACCTGAATGATCATGGTTGGATGTTTTACGACGGTTTTTAGTGTTTCAAGCTGACGTTTAGTTGAATCTTTTGCACCATCTAAATCAACAAAGTGCATAACAGTTGCACCTGATTTTGCATAAGCTTGCTGGCGCTCTTGAACAGTATATTCGTAATTTGTTTTCTGGTTATAGTCGCCTTGAAATAACCTGACAACTTCACCGTTTATTAAATCTATAGCAGGGATCATCATGATGTGATTATTTCCTTTGAGTCTAGCTCTAAAAAGTTTTTAATAATTTTACTGCCTAATTCACTTGAGCGTTCAGGATGAAATTGACAGCCAATAAAATTGTCTTTGGTAACAGCCGCAGAAAATTCAGTACCATATTTACAACTTGCTGCCGTGTATTCACTTATTGGTGCTGCAAAACTGTGAACAAAATAAAAGTAATCATCTACATTAATACCTTTAAACACCGGGTGTTCAGAAACTGACGACAAGGTGTTCCAGCCCATATGTGGCAATCTATTATTCTCAGCGTCTAAAGGTGTAATATCTGTTGGAATCATACCGAGACATGCGACTTTTTTACCGTCACTACTTTCTACTGACGAGTTACACATTAACTGCATGCCTAAGCAAAACCCTAAAACCGGTTGCGTTAAATTTTGTAGTGTTTCAACGAGACCTCTGGCTCTAATATTTGCCATCGCATGTTTAGCTGTGCCTACGCCGGGGAGTATTACTTTTTGTGCATTTTTAATGGTCTCAATATCATCAGTAATCGTCACGTCAAAGCCTAAGCGTTCAATCGCAAATTTTACAGATGATAAGTTAGCGCAGCCAGTATCAACAATAACATTCATCGTTGCTTGCTCTGAAGACATTAGAGTGTACCTTTCGTGCTAGGAAGTACATCACCACTTACCGTAATTGCTTGGCGCAATGCTCGTCCAAACACTTTAAATAAGCTTTCAACTTGGTGATGGCAATTACCTTCTGTTGTAGAAAGGTGAAGAGTAATGGCCATAGAATCAGCAAGAGAACGGAAAAAGTGTGAAACCATTTGCGTTGACATATTTCCGACTTTGTTATCAGTGAAGTCTGCATCAAACTCAAGCCAAGGGCGTCCTGATAAATCGATAGAACATTCAGCACGGCATTCATCCATAGGAAGAACAAAACCAAAACGTCCAATACCACGTTTGTCGCCGAGGGCTTTTCTCAATGCTTGACCAAGCGCGAGAGCAGTATCTTCAACACTGTGATGTTCATCAATGTGATAGTCGCCATCGACACTGACTTCCATTGAAAAACCACCATGGGCAGCAATTTGCTCAAGCATGTGATCAAAGAAACCTAAACCTGTATCAATCTTTACGGTACCTACCTTATCAAGATTAATTGCAACGTTAATATTTGTTTCTTTCGTTGTACGAATAACTTTAGCTTCACGTTGCTGAGACAATAATTGTTCAGAAATTGCAGACCAATTCAAAATGTCTCTATCATATTTTATGCTTTGAATACCCATATTAGCGGCGAGTTGAATATCGGTTTCACGATCACCGATGACAAATGAGTTTTCAAAATTCACTTTACCTTGCTGTAAGTAACCGCTGACTAGACCTAGTTTAGGTTTACGACAACTACAGTTGTCTTCATCAAAATGAGGACACAGTAGCACGTCGTCAAAAATAACACCCTGTGAACTAAATATTTCCATCATTTTGTTATGAGGTAAATCAAAATCTGCTTGCGGATAACTCTTCGTACCTAAACCATCTTGGTTTGATACCATAACTAATCGGAAACCCTTTTTTTGCAGTGATAATAAAACAGGAATAACATTAGGTTCAAAAACCAGTTTTTCAAGTGTGTCTACTTGCTTATCAGAAACAGGCTCTTCTATTAAAGTGCCATCTCTGTCGATAAATAATATGTTTTCTTTTTTTGTATTAAGCATTTTTATGTCTCTGATGTTGCTTGTGAAAAGGCATTAATAATTGTTTGTTTTAAAAGTGACAATTCTTGTTCGCTACCAATACTAATGCGCAAGCAATTGGCTAATTGTAGTTGCGCGGATTGATCTCGAATAAGAATGTCTTGTTGCTTTAGGCAATCAAAAATAAAATTTTTGGTCTTGGTGTCTGTTGTTCGAAATAAAATGAAATTTGCATCACTTTCAAAAACATTAACACACCAGTTTTGGTTGTTAAGCCAGTCAAATAATTGAGCACGTAAAACCACTGTTTCTTGAACGCGGGTATGCATTTTTTCAAGGCCTGCTTTTGCTAAAGAGGCACTCGCAATATCGGCTACGGGTGCTGAAATTGGGTAAGGTGCGATAACCTTGCTAAGCATGGTGATAATATCGGGATTCGCTAAGGTAAAACCACAGCGTAAACCTGCAAGCGCAAATGCTTTTGATAATGTTCTAAGTACCACCAGTTGAGGATAGTCATTTATCCAGCTTACTTTAGTATTTTCAGGTGAAAATTCAATATACGCTTCATCAACTACAACGATTGCCGTATCACCAAACAGTTCGAGTGCTGCTTCAATTGATTCTGTTGTTAATAGGTTACCTGTAGGGTTTCCTGGAGAGCAGAGAAAAACAACTTTCACTTGGCCAACTTGATCTTTCATACTTTCAAGATCAAGTTGATTATCGTTTAAAGGGATTCGGACAATACCTGCACCATGGTTTTCAGCGCTAATAGCATACATACCATAGGTAGGTGGACAAATTAAGATACTGTCTTGATAAGCTTTACAGAAAGTACGTATGATCAGTTCAATACCTTCATCAGCGCCACGGGTTGCTAAAATATTAGCTGGCGTTAATCCCGAATAAGCACAATAAGCATTAATCAAATTGTCAGGTTGAAAGTCTGGGTAACGGTTAATGCTTTTACTATCTATATTATAGTGGCCAGTACCGGAAGCTTCATTAGCATTAAGCCAAATTTTATTTTTTGTAGACGTTGAATCAATCCCACTCGCGTAAAGTCGCCTTGCTGACTGATATGGCACCATATCAACAAGTTCTTCTCGGGCAAGTTTGCTCGCTATAGTTGACATGTTTAATCCTCTAACCTGATCGTAACAGCACGTTTGTGACCATCTAAACCCTCTGCATCGGTTAATTCAATTATGCATTCAGAAATATTAGTTAAGCCTTGTTTCGTGATCTCTTGAACGGTAAATCGACGCGAAAAATCTGCTAATGACAAACTAGAGACTACTTTTGAGTAGCCATATGTAGGTAAAACGTGATTAGTTCCACTTGCGTAATCGCCGGCTGATTCTGGCGTATACTCGCCAACAAATATAGAGCCCGCATTACGTAAGGTTTGTAAAAGCTCTTGAGCGTTACTTGTCTGAATGATTAAATGTTCTGGTGCATAAAGATTAGATACTTCAACTGCTTTGGATAAACTTTCAACTAAAATCAAACGACTTTGAGTAAGTGCCTGTTCGGCTATTTTACAACGAGAGAGTACTGCAACTTGACTTAATAACTCATTTTGAACTTTCGTGATTAATTCTGTGCTATCTGACAATAAAATCACTTGGCTATCAGGGCCGTGCTCAGCTTGAGAGAGAAGATCAGCAGCAACAAAACTTGCATTTGCATTGGCATCAGCAATTACTAAAACTTCAGATGGACCTGCGGGCATATCAATAGCAAAGCCATTCACTTTTTGAGCAAGTTGCTTTTTGGCTTCAGTCACATATTTATTGCCAGGGCCAAATATTTTGTTAACAGGCTTTATGGTTTCAGTGCCAAAAGCCATTGCTGCGCAACCTTGAGCGCCACCCACCGTATAAATTTCATCAATTTCACATAACTTAGCGGCAACAAGAATTTCATCAGCGAGCTTGCCATTTTTGTCAGGAGGACAAACTAAAACAGTACGAGGACATTGGGCTAATTGTGACGGCACACCCAACATTAATACCGTTGAAGGTAAAGGAGCAGAACCTGCTGGAATATATAAACCAACACTTTCTATCGCTTCTGTTTTTAAGGTACAACGAACACCAGGTGTCGTTTCTACAGTAATGTCTTCACATATTTGTGCTTGGTGAAAACGCTTAATTTGGCCATAAGCTGTTTCGATAGCTTTGAGTCTTTTAGCTGATAATGCCGCACGTGCTGCTTCTATTTGTTCATCGGTAACAACCAAAGTGGTTAACTTTACACTATCAAACTTTTCAGTCAGTTCATAAAGGGCTTTATCACCATTACGCTTAACATTGTTTAATATGTTTTCAACTTGCTGTGAAAGTAAACCGCTTTCACTTATCGCTGGTCTTGCAAGTGCTGATTGCTGCTCTCTTTTTGATAATGTTTGCCAATCGATTATTTTATTTTTCATTACTTCTAAATCCTAGCCTGATGCTTTATTTGTTGCTACAGATGACGCGTATTAACCCATCATTTTCTCAATTGGCATTACTAATATAGAATTACAGCCTAACGCATTCAATTCTTCCATCGTCTCCCAAAAGAAAGTCTCAGTAGCGACAACATGAACGGCAACTAGGTCGTCACGCCCCGCTAAAGGTAAAATTGTTGGTGTTTCTTTACCTGGCATTAATGCACTTACTTCTGCTATTTTGTCTTTTGGCGCATGTAGCATTATGTATTTACTTTCTTTGGCTTTCATTACACCTTGAATACGAGGTAAAAGCGTATTGAGAATGCTTTGTTTCTCAGAGCATAAAGCAGCAGAACTTTGAATGAGAGACGCTGTAGATTTGAATATTTCTTCAACTTCTATTAAGCCATTAGCCTCCAAAGTTGCGCCTGTTGAAACTAAATCGCAAATGCCATCAGATAAGCCAACGCGAGGAGCAACTTCCACCGATCCTTTCAATAAACAAAAATCAACATTAATACCATTGTCTCTTGCATAACGGTTTAATAACTGAGGGTAGGTTGTTGCAAAACGTAAGCCGTCTAAACTCTTTACTCCTTGGTAATCAAAACCTTCAGGCATCGCAATTGATAGACGACATCCACCAAAGTTAAGTTGTGAAGTGCGGATATATTGAGATTTCTGCCCCATCAATTCACGTTCTAATGCGGCTTCTTCTAATGTGTTGTCTCCAACAATGCCTAGATCACATACACCGTCCATGACTAAACCTGGAATATCAGAACTGCGTACACGCATTATATCGATAGGCATGTTTGAAACATGAGCCAATAAACGTCGGTCGGTAACATTGAGCTTTAAGCCACAACGTTTCAATAATGCTTGGGTGTCGTCACTTAAACGACCGGACTTTTGCATAGCGATGCGTAAACGAGTTTCTGTTGTCATGTTGATACTTCCTTTAAATAAAACGTTGGCCAAAAATTGCTGTATATACAATTTCAAGGGCTATAAAATGCGAAAAACCCCCGAGAGAGATAGACTCTTTCGGGGGTTTAAATTTGAGTTATATAACTCGCCGAAAGGTCATTGCCCCTCAGCGAATAAACCTGAGCAGCTAATCGATATGGTGATGATGGCGATGTAGTGTGCTTAGGTTGATATTCATATTATGCTCATTGTATTTTTTGTATTTTAACTAATCAGCTACTTACATGATTAGTTAATTTCTGTAAATAATTTGACGAAAATTATATTTCGTTCCAAATCATTCTCTAATTATTTATCACATTACTGATTATTTTTATAATGAGCAAGTAATAAATAAGCTGTTCTTATAAAATAATGGAATAAGGATATAAAGAAATGTCGGTTATGGTCGATACTTAAGTTGATAGGTTAAGAAAAGGTTAAATGATAAATGGATATTTTTACCACTGTATTAACTCGTGTTGTTCAGGCACCGATTAAACCAGAACGTGTTCGCGTTAAAGCGCTTTCTAAAGAACCCTCAATGAGTGAATTGACGGATGACCTTGATCATCTTGAAAACCATGAACAGTATATTGATTTACCTAAAGAGCATTCAGATAAAAAACAGAATCGACAACATGAAAAAGAAAATGAAGACTATAGTACGGTCGTTTCAAATGCTCCTGAACATAGTCTTGCAGATAATTTTGATGATGACATGTCTGCAGTGATTACTCATAAAGAAGAGTTCATCCATCCAAAAAAAAGGCCTAATGAGCCTGATGAAGATATTCAACATTTAGATCTTTTTGTATGATCATTTAACTAAACGCTATTTATTACGCAGAATGTGTATTTCTCTCTAGCTCATTATTCTTTATACTGAATACAATATTTATTAGCCGTATTTTTCATGACTCCAGTTGAACAAGCATTTTCATCTTCAGGTATTCTCGCTAAAGTGCTTAATGGCTATTCGCCTCGCCAAGCTCAAATTGATATGGCGTTAGACGTTGACCGAGCCATTGAACAAAAAACTTGCTTGATTGTTGAAGCTGGTACCGGGACAGGTAAAACCTTTGCCTATTTAATTCCATCTTTATTGTCAGAAAAAAAAGTCATTGTTTCTACAGGAACGAAAAACTTACAAGAACAATTGTTCCATAAAGATATTCCGCTTATTCGTAATGCAATGGCAACTAATGTACAAGTTGCCTTATTAAAAGGACGCGCGAATTATTTGTGTATATATCGCCTTGAACTTTATGTGAAAGAACGAGGGCAGTTAGATGCAGCTATGCTGACTGATTTTGTTAAAATTCGAACGTGGGCAACTTCTACACGTAGTGGTGATATAGGCGAAATAGTTGACGTAGCCGAAGACTCAGGCATATTCCCATTTGTTACCAGTACGACTGACAATTGCTTAGCAAAAGATTGCCCAAATTTTGACGACTGCTATTTAGTGCAAGCCCGTAAAAAAGCGATTGATGCCGATGTTCTTGTGGTTAATCACCATTTGTTTTTTGCTGATATGGCTCTAAAAGACACAGGATTTGGCGAACTTATTCCCAAAGCTGACGTTGTGATTTTTGATGAAGCACATCAAATCCCTGATATTGCGAGTGAGTATTTTGGTGAAGCTTTTTCGACGAAACAAATTCTTGATTTATGTTCTGATGTTATTCAAATATATAAAACCACTTTAACGGATGTAAAACAGTTGGGTAAAGCGGCGGAGAAATGCCAAAAAGCAGCGCAGGAATTTAGACTGTTATTTTTTCATGATCCTGAACGTGGTAATTGGCGAGAAAAATATCGTCAGTCAAGATTTGAAAAAGCATTTTCAGCGCTGAAAACTGATTTAGACTTTCTTTATCAAGTGATCAAAATCTGTATTTCCCGTAATGAAGCCATTGATAATTGTTATGAACGTGCAGTAGATATACTCGCTAAATATGACATTATGGCGAATGTTGATATAGACGGAATGAGTTTTTGGTATGAAACGACTCGTCGACATGTGGTTTTACATTTAACACCCTTAAGTGTTGCAGATAAATTCAGTGATTATATTGCAAAATCAGAAGCAGGTTGGGTTTTTACTTCAGCGACTTTGGCAGTAAACGAAGGGTTTGCTCACTTTTCTCAACAACTCGGCTTAAATTTAACGAAAACAAAAGCCGCAACGTTATTAGTCGATAGCCCTTTTGATTATCAAACACAGTCACAACTCATCGTGCCGCGTTATTTACCTGATGCTCAACATCATGGCCGCGCTTTGGCATTAGCTGAATTAGCAATACCGTTAATTTTAGCAAGCAAGGGAGCATGTTTTTTACTTTTTACGAGTTATCGTATGTTAAACCAAGTGGCTGACATATTAGCTGAAAAAATAGAATCCCCCTTATTAGTGCAAGGACGAATGAGTAAAGGACGTTTATTAGATGCCTTTATCGAAAATCCAGAGGCCATTTTATTAGCAACGGCAAGCTTTTGGGAAGGTGTTGATGTTCGAGGTGACAAATTGACTTGCGTGATCATCGATAAACTACCTTTCGCCTCACCCGATGACCCTATGTTGCAAGCGCGTTGTGAAGATGTCCGGCGTCGTGGCGGCGACCCTTTTGCGGAGATCCAATTACCGCAAGCAGTAATAGCATTAAAGCAGGGCGTCGGTCGTTTAATTCGAGATGTTACCGACCAAGGTGTCATGGTAATATGTGACGATAGATTAGTGAATCGCCCTTATGGAGAAGTGTTTTTAAAAAGTTTACCGACAATGAAACGTAGTCGAGATATTGAGCAAGCAAGCCAATTTCTAACCGAACTATCAAAATAGTGGATAACTACAAAAGTAATAACAATAAATTTTAGCGAGAATAATTTGAATTTTTTGGCAATAGAAGCTTCAACTGAAGCATGTTCAGTAGCATTAACGTTTAACAATCAAACCATCAGTGAGTTTGAGTTAGCACCACAATCACACAGTTTACTTTTACTACCAATGATTGATCGCTTACTGAAAAAAGCAGATATCAAGTTAGCACAATTAGACGGGCTTATTTTTGGTCAAGGACCAGGAAGTTTTACGGGGGTTCGGATTGGTGTTGGTGTTGCTCAAGGTTTAGCTTTCGCAGCTGACTTAAAAGTTGTTGGTGTATCAACGTTACAAGTTATGGCACAAAGAGCTTATACAATGCATCAGCAAGTTGATGTTATTGCAACTATTGATGCGCGTATGTCTGAAGTTTATGCAGGATACTACCAGCTAAATGAGCAAGGTATAATGGAGTCCATGATCAGTGATACTGTATTACCTCCTGCGCAATTATCGCAATATTTGAGTGACCATTTAGTTGAAGAACAACAAGTATATGGCGTTGGGACAGGTTGGGATGCTTATAAAAATGAACTTGAGTCATTGAAAATTAATGCAGGTTCACCTGAAATACTTTTTCCTCATGCGGAAGAACTCTTAGAGATTGGTCAGTATTATTTCTCGAAAGGAATGGCAGTAAGTGCTGAAAATGCTCAGCCTGTTTATGTGCGAGATACAGTTTCATGGAAAAAGCTACCAGGAAAATAGAGGAATTATTGTAGGTAAAACACAAAAAGTTTTGTGTTTTGGCAAAAATTTGGTAAATTTAAAGTATGCAGATAAATAGTGCAAGTTCCTACACACCACAATCGAGCAGTTCTTTATCGGTCGATAACCAAAATCAGGTTGCTGAGCAACGTGATCGTTTGCGTGTGCAGCAAAGCACTGAACCAGTCGAACAAAGTAATAAGCAAAGTGCTCAACAAGCCCAAGAACAAAATAAGCAAGCGAGTCAAGTTCAACGTTTTGATGTTGACGAAAAAGCACTCGCTTTAGTTGAACAAGCTCAGTTTAGTGGCGCACAAGAACAAACATCTTCAAACGTATTACAGAAATCTCAAGAAGGTAGCAACGCTTTTTCTCAGCAAGGTAATAATCAAGCCAGCAGTAAAGCGAGTTACGATAGCCCATCAAAGCAAAACCAAACAGCAATTGCCGCATACTCGTCGATAGATAACATTACACAGCGTGAAAGTATCCAACAAGTATTTGGTATCGATTTACTCGTTTAATTATCAGATAAAATCATTTTACAATGATAATCCACCTTCTATAACTTTCATTCACTACATGACGAAAAATACACTATGAATACTCATTCTTTACCTTTTATGGAAAAATATCGCTTTTGGTTAATCTTATTTTCAGCATTAATTCTTAGTCAAATTCCGATAGTATCTATTCCTTTTAAGTGGCTTGAAACTTACTTTCATGAAATCAGTCATGGCCTTGCTGCGTTAATTACCGGAGGCAGTATCGTACAAATTCAATTGTTTCCTAATGGGGGAGGTTTATGTACTACTCGTGGAGGCTGGAGCTTTTTGATTAGTTTTATGGGTTATGCTGGCGCGGCATTATGGGGGGGGTGTATATATTTTATTGCTTCTATGCATCAGCGAATAGCGCAAATATTAAGTGGAGTTATTGCTTTATTATTACTTACTACATTAATTTTTTGGGCTAGAGATATCCTTACCCTAATTATTATTACTGTTTTATTAGCTTTAGTGTTGTTGAAATTTAAATATAATAAATTGAGTTACTTACAGATTAGTTTGCAAATAACTGGCGCACTCATTTTACTCAATAGTGTTAAGAGCCCTTGGTATTTGGTCGATGGAAGAAATTTCGGCGATGGTGCTGCATTAACACAACTCACTGGCATACCTGAATTTTTATGGGTGGCTGTATGGTTTAGCATTGGTGTTGGTGGTATTGTTTGGTTAGCAAAGATGTCTAAAAAGGGTAAGTATAGTGAAAAAATTTAATCTGAAGTTAACGTTAATGTGCTTGATAAGTGCCATATTTATAACGGGTTGTTCAGCAGTTCCTAAGGCATTAGAAGTACCTGAAAGCACAGCATTGACAAACTTTTCAGCCGCACAAAACAATGCGGATAATGAACAGGGAAATCAAGCACGATGGGGTGGTGTTATTGCTAAAGTTACTAATAATGCTAAAAACAGTATGCTGGAAATTGTGCATTTTCCGTTGAAACCATCAGCTAGACCTAAGCAAGGTGATGAAACTCAAGGGCGCTTTCGTGTTTATTTTTCAGGGTTACTTGACCCGATCATTTATAAAGAGGGAAGAAGTATAACCGCATTAGGTACTGTAACCTCTTCAGAAGATGGAAAAATAGGTGAGCACGAATACAATTACCCTGTGCTAAAAGCGTCATACATACATTTATGGAAAGATATTCAAAACGTTGATGTGCGTATTACTCAATCTCCTTTCTGGAATACGCCTTCTTACTGGCGTCACCCTCATTATTCAAATCAACCTAGAAGGGTTGTTATTCGTAAATCTTCAACTTCATCATCACCTTCAGCTAAAAAGAAGAAATAGGTTTTGTTTTTGGATAATCAAGTAGAAGAAGTTAATTTTGATTTGGGTGAAATTACACTTACTGGCCTAGCTTTTGGTAATAAAGATGACGAACTCCTACTGTGTTTGCATGGCTGGTTAGATAATGCAGCAAGCTTTCTACCTCTCATGCCTTATTTAAAAGGTAAGCGTGTTATTGCAATTGATTGGACCGGTCATGGTTTTTCATCGCACAGAAGCCCTGATGCCCATTATCACTTTATAGATTACGTTTATGATTTGTTATTATTGTTTGAGAGCAATAAATGGCAACCAATTGATATTGTTGCCCATTCAATGGGCGGAATGATATCCTCAGCATTTTCTGCGGCATTCCCTGAAAAAGTTAAATCATTAACGTTACTTGATTCAATCGGTTTTGTTAGTAGTGAAGCTGAAGAAAGTACAGAGCATTTACGTAAAGGGATGCTCAGTCGTTTAAAGAATAATACACAAATATTATCATCTTCTAAAAAGAAAAAGTTCCATCCAAGTATTGATTCTGCAATTAACGCAAGAGTGGAAGTGTCGGATTTAGAATTTGAACAAGCAAGATTACTCGTTGAACGTGGCATTATAGAATTAGCTAATGGCTTTATTTGGCGCTCGGACAGCCGTTTAAGAAATACTTCTCCCTATAGATTAACGTTAGCACAAGCTAAACAGTTTATTCAGGATATTAAAACCCCTGTGCAATTAATTTATGGTGATAAAGGTTTATCATTTGTGCAATCGGGTTTAAAAGAGTTTGCACCGTTGTTTAATGATTTTATTGCTCATAAAGTATCGGGCGGACATCATTTCCATATGGAAGATCCTGAAGGCACCAGTAAACAAATATTAGAGTTTATTGGCTGATTTTTTCTAATATTACGAATTTATAAAGAGAAAATTGTAAACCCTTGTGATAATTATAGACATCAGACCAGTAATCACGTAAAAAGAAAATTCAAACATCTGTTTTAAATAATTAAGATAGAATAAAAAGACGATATCGATTATAAAATAATACCAATAAATATAAAAAATTAATCGAAAAAACCAATAGTCGTCTAAAGTTAAGCTATTTAGTAGAGGAGTCGTAAAGTGCAACAAACGCAAAAAATTTGGCTTGAAAAAAGTTACCCACCTGGTGTCCCATTTGATATTGACCCAGACAAATATTCATCATTAACTGAGATGTTTAATAAGTATGTAGATATTTATGCTGAGCGTACTTCTTTTATCAATATGGGTGCGGAGATAAACTATCGAGATTTAGACATCCAAGCTAAAGCTTTTGCTGCTTATTTACAAAATGACTTAGGGTTAGTTAAAGGTGATAAGTTCGCCATAATGGTGCCTAATTGCTTGCAGTACCCTATTGCCTTATTTGGAGCATTGTTGGCGGGCTTAACGGTTGTGAATGTTAACCCTTTATATACAGCGCGTGAGCTTGAACATCAATTAAAAGATTCAGATACAAAAGCCATGCTGATTATTGAAAACTTTGCTAATATTTTAGAAAAGGTTATTGATAAGACTCCTGTTAAACACGTTATTATTACGTCTCTGGGTGACAGGCTTGGTACAGTTAAAGGTGCCGTTGTTAATTGCGTCGTTAAGTACGTTAAAAAGATGGTTCCTGCTTTTAATTTAGCGAATACCGTTCGTTTTAATAAAGTGATTTCTAAGGGAATGACCTTACCTTTTACTCCCGTTGAACTTTGTGGTGATGACCTTGCATTTTTACAATATACCGGCGGAACAACAGGCGTTTCTAAAGGGGCAATGTTGACCCATAGAAATATGATTGCTAATTTATTACAGGCGAAAGCTGCAATAAGTCCGCTCATGGAAGAGGGCAAAGAAATCGTTGTTACTGCTTTACCGCTTTATCATATATTCGCATTAACAGCGAACTGCCTAACCTTCTTGACCCTTGGTGGCACTAATTTACTTATTACCAACCCACGCGACATGCCGGGTTTTGTTAAAGAATTAGCAAAATATAAATTCACTGCAATTACTGGAGTGAACACTCTATTCAATGGTCTACTCAATACCCCCGGATTCAATTCACTAGATTTTAGCACATTAAAAATGTCACTCGGTGGAGGCATGGCAGTACAGCGTTCTGTTGGTGAAGAATGGGAAAAAGTAACAGATACACGTTTACTTGAAGGTTACGGCTTAACAGAGTGTGCACCTCTAGTAACTTTGTGTCCTTATGATCAGAAAAGTTATAGTGGTAATATTGGCTTACCTGCATCTTCAACTGATATACGAATTGTTCAAGACGATGGCAGTGAAGCAGCTATAGGTGATTCCGGTGAAATGTGGGTTAAAGGACCACAAGTCATGAAAGGATATTATAAACGAGAAGAAGCTACCGATGATATTTTAAAAGATGGGTGGTTGGCTACTGGTGATATAGCCTGCATGGATGAAAAAGGTTTTTTCAAAATTGTTGACCGTAAGAAAGATATGATCATCGTTTCAGGCTTTAACGTTTTTCCTAATGAGATTGAAGAAGTTGTAATGATGCACGCTGGCGTTTTAGAAGCTGCGGCTATTGGTGTTGAACATGAGACAACGGGGGAAGCGGTTAAGATATTTGTTGTACTTAAAGATAAAACACTGACAGCAAAAGAGTTGATTTCGCATTGTAGAGAAAACTTAACGAGCTATAAGGTACCTAAAAACGTTGAATTTCGTGATGAATTACCAAAAACTAATGTAGGTAAAATTTTAAGAAGAGAATTACGATAATTATCTAATGTTGTACTAATAAAACTTTTTAAATATAAAGGCTGTAAGTTAATCTCTTACAGCCTTTATTGTTCCTAATATGCTATTTTAATGCTTGTGCGTTAATACGTTGCCCATTAACAGACAAGCTATCTTGCGTCATTAAGTATACATAGGCAGGCATAATATCTTTTGGCTGTGATATTTCATCTTTATTTTCGGCAGGGTATGCAGAATTGCGCATGTTAGTGTGGGTAGCTCCGGGGTTTATTGCATTAACGCGTAAGCTTGTATTTTCGTACTCATCAGCGATAACTTGCATTAGTCCTTCAGTAGCAAACTTAGACACACTGTAAGCACCCCAATAAGCTTTACCTTTATTGCCAACACCAGAAGTCGTAAATACTAATGAAGCATTATCACCAAGGAGGAGTGCTGGGATTAAGGCTTGCGACATTAAATGTTGAGCCGTAACGTTCACATTCATGACATCTTGCCAGATTTGTTCATGTATCTGAGTAAAAGGCGTTAATTCCCCTAGCATTGATGCATTAAGTAATGCGCCATCAAGTTTTCCAAATTGACTCACAATAGTTGATGTCATATCAATATAATTTTGCTTAGTCGCTCCCTTCATGTCGAGAGGGATTATTGCTGGTTCAGCAGAGCCTTGGGCAATAATTTCGTCGTAAACAGACTCTAATTTAGACGTTGTTTTTCCAAGTAAAATAACGGTAGCGCCTAATTCAGCATAAGTTAATGCTGCTTGACGGCCAATACCATCTCCTGCGCCAGTGACTAATATTGTTTTATTGGCTAAAGAGTTTGCGGTTATTTGATGATTAAACATAGATTGAATACAAATTATTTCATAAAAATATGGACGTAATTCTACTACTTAGCGCTATTGACTGACGAGCAATATTTGAACTTTTTATCTAAATTAATGCTAAAAGATACAATAAAACAAAAAACCGCTAGCACTCAAGCAATTCTTGGGTTAAGTTTAACTGGTCGAACAAGTTGGTTTTGTGATAGTAAATCATGAAATCACACCAAATAAAAAAATTAAAAGCATAAAAAGCTAAACAATATAAAGCTCGTCTGTGGGGAAACAAAATGAATAAGCTCGTACTAAGTGTTGCTATTGCCAGTATTCTTGGACTATCAGCATGTGATGATGAATCAATAAAAGATGTCGAAGAAAACGCTGTTGATAATGGAACCGTGGTAACAGCATCAGCAAGAGTGGTCTTTGATCCATCCGCTGGCGTTTTATCTGTGCCTAACGATTTATTGTTCTCAGGAACAACTGATGGCACCTTGTTTATGCCAGGTGAACAAGATGTAGACGGAAGTCACCTTGCTTCACCTAATTATGGGGACCCTTCTACAGCGCTAGGCGCATTAGATGGCTGGTCAGCAGTTAACCCATTTTCTTTAGCTTTAGATTTTCCTGCAGGAATGACACTTGACGCTGCTAGTGCCTCTATGCCTAGTTCAGTTCGTGTATTTGAAGCGGTAATGGGAGCAAGTAGAACAGATGAAGATTGTGCAACTGATCTCCAAGGCCATGCTTGTAAAATAGTGGGCGAATTAACTTTTGGTGTTGATTTTGTCAGTCAAGCTTCGGGTAATAATGTTGTTGTTGTTCCGATTCAACCACTCAAACCAAAAACTACATATATTGTTGTATTAACCAGTAGCTTGAAAGATAGCAATGGTGACTCAGTAGAACCTTCAACAACGTATGAATTAGTTCGCCAAGATATTGCAACTTTACCATTAGGTAATGCAGCCCAATTAGGGCTTCAGTCTGTTATCAACAGCTTTGAAGCTAAAGTTGAAGGTGAAGGTGTTATCCATGATGAAATTATTTACACCATGGCAATGACAACACAATCAACTATGGATGTGTTGTTTACACTTAAAAGCTTAATGGCTCAGCAAATAGCGATGGCAGGTCCTGCAGCTATACCGCTTGTTACAATGACAGATACCGGTTTGTCTGTTGCAGACGTGTTAGCAGGACAAATACCCGCTGAAAGTCTACCTGCATTTTCAGGGGCTAATTATTTAAAAGGGACAATTAACTTACCTTATTATTCTGGTGTTCCAACAGCAGACAATGCATTTGCTCCTGTTAATTCAGCATGGAAATCTAGATGTGATTCAGGGGCTACGCTTGCTGGTATGGACCCTACTATTATACCTGCTGGACCATTAGATGCTAATGATGGTTTTTGTATGGCTATAGGATTACGAGATCTGAGTTCGGCCATTAGTATTGATTCACAACGTCATTTAACGCAATACAATCCGGTACCTCAAGCAAATGCTATGATGCCGCTTGAAGTACAAATGACAACGCCTGATTTAGCAACGGTAAATTACATTCGTTCGACATTAACACCAGCGTTACCACCACTTGTAGAACCTGCTGATGGTTGGCCAATCGTTATCATGCAACATGGTATTACTGGTTATAAAGAGATCATGCTTCCACTAACGGCTATGTTATCTATAAATGGTTTTGCTACGGCAGCTATTGATTACCCACTTCATGGTAGTCGTGGTTTTGACTTGACGGGTAATGGTATTGATGACATTAATGCGTCCACTGTTAATACACTCCATTATGTAAACTTAGAAAATACAATAACGATGAGAGATAACACTCGACAAAGTGCTTTAGATATTGTTGGTTTACGTCTTGGATTGAATGCTGTAATTGATGGCAGTACCGGTACGCGGCTTAATGTGAACGGTTCAAAAGTTCACTTTATCGGGCATTCATTAGGTGCTATATATGGTATTAATGCTGTAACATTGGCTAACTCGCCACTTGCTCCGCAATTTGATCCATTATTAAAAATCACGAGTAGTGTCTTTGCTATGCCAGGTTTAATGTTAGCCAACTTTGGTATGGAGTCACCTGCTTTTGAAGGACTTGCTAAATCAAACTTAGCTTTACAGGCTTCATCTGACTTTAAAGGTTTTGTCGATACAACTTTTCCTGATGGTTATACCCAAGATCAGCTAACAGCAACTTATTTTGCCTTTTATGAAAGTTTAACGCCTACTCAACAAGGTACGTTAGATAGTGTGTTCGCTCAATTTACGTTTGCAGCTCAAACGATCACTGAGTCTGGTGACCCTATTTCGTTTGTACAAACATTAGCAGCGACGCAAACGCCAACGCTATTAATCGAGATTCAAGGTGACGGTATTGATAGTTTGCCTGATCAAGTTGTTACTAATAGAGCTCCTTTTACTCCTTTAGGTGGTACTGAACCAGCGATTTCTCTATTAGGCTTACCAAGTGTAAGTGAAACCACCGCAGGTTCAGGTGCAGTAAGATTTAAATATGGTCATCATGGTTCTTTACTTGACCCGAGAGATAATCCTGTTACTTCACCTGTCAATTCAGGGAGAGTAATGCAAGAAATTCAAACTCAAGTTAATGCTTTCTTTGCAACTGACGGCGCTATGATTGTTGTCACTGATTCGGATGTTGTTAATTAATTGGTAATGGCTTCTTCATTTGAAAGATAAACCCTCTTCGGAGGGTTTTTTATTGTCTATATTTTTCCTGTTTAACTTTATTTATTTGTAAAATGCCCCATATCCTTAATATATGAATTTAAATATTAACTTCAAATCAATAAATTACTTATATAACTGAAGTTAATGACAGGAGAATGAATTGGAATTTTTGTATGAATATGGGCTATTTTTAGCTAAAGCTATCACGTTGGTCGTTACGATTTTCGCAATCGTAGCTGTTGTTACTTCCTCAGCAATGAAACCTATGGGTAAAAAAGGTGAATTAGAACTTAACGATTTATCTGAAGAGTTTAGTGATGTTGAAGAAGATATTACGCATTATTTATTATCAAAAGATGAGTTAAAAGAAAAAGAGAAAAAAGATAAAAAAGCAGCTAAAGATAAAGCTAAAGCGGATAAAAAGGCTGCCAAATTAGCCGGCAATAATGAAGATATCAGTCCAAAAGCTGAACCTAAAATATTTGTAGTTGATTTTAACGGCAGTATTGACGCTAGAGAAGTTAGTGCACTCCGTGAAGAAGTATCTGCAATTCTCACTGTAGCCACACCTGAAGATGAAGTTTTTATTCGTTTAGAAAGTGGCGGTGGCATGGTACACGGTTATGGTTTAGCGGCTTCGCAGCTTGATAGGCTGCGTCAACATAATATTCCTTTGACAGCTTCAGTAGATAAAGTAGCTGCGAGTGGCGGTTATATGATGGCATGTGTTGCCAATAATATAATATCAGCACCATTCGCGATTCTTGGTTCTATTGGTGTTATTGCGCAAGTTCCAAATTTTCACAAATTATTAAAGAAAAACGATATCGATTACGAGCAATTCACCGCGGGTGAATTTAAACGCACTGTGACTATGTTTGGTGAAAATACCGATAAGGGTCGTGAAAAGTTTACCGAAGAGTTAGAGGAGACTCATGTGCTTTTTAAAGATTTTGTTCGCGAACGTCGCCCTAGCTTAGATATTGATAAAGTGGCAACAGGAGAGCATTGGTTTGGCAGTACAGCGAAAGATTTAGGTTTGGTTGATGAAATTCAAACAAGTGATGATTTTTTACAATCGCGAAGTAAATCACACAAAATTATTGCTTTAAAATATGTGACTAAAAAGACATTAGCTGAAAAGTTTTCAAAAGCTGCATCGTTATCTGTTGATAGTATATTTAGTAAAATTTGGCAAAATAATCGTATATTTCCAAGCTAATTATTACCATTTTAAAGTGGTAATAATGAGTTAGAATTGATAATACTAAGATCTAAAAAAGGATGCTCATGGCATCCTTTTTCTATTTTACACTTTACACTGTTTTGGCAAGTAACTTTAATTGTCACACTTTATGAGAAGCTCTAGAGAAACTACTGTTAAAAGCTGGATATTAATTAAATAAGCTAATAGCTTATTCAGCTATTAATACTGCTTTTACTATGTCTTGTGTGGTTTTCTGGTTTAAGTTGTTCAATTGTGCCACCTGAGCGTCGAGAACAAACTTAGCCGATGTTACGTCGCTTGTTATCGGTTTCATGGTTTCAGCTAAGCTAGCTTGAGCTGCTTTGGTCATTGAAAACTTAACAACTGGCTCTACTTTAACTAATTCGATGGCTTGAGCTTGTGTTACCATTATTGTTGAAAATGTTAGTGCTGCAATTATATTAAAAAATTTCATAGGGTCACCCTTAAATTAAAACGTTATATCCATATAGATGTTTTGGGACCTTTTCTTACTTAATTCTTGAATATGGGTTGGGAATCACATTCAATAGCTAGCCCAATTTGTTTGGGATAAAGATGAAGTCCTTCATCTATGAAGTGAATTTTACGTTAATACTGGTAACTTTTAAAATGACAATTTATAATATTTATCATTAGAAAAACTAATGATAAATAAATATTTGTCATTGTTGGTTAATTATTCAGTCTTTAAGGCTGGAATTACAAAAACAGTAATAAGTAAAGGTGAATTTTGGCTAACAGACTCCCGCCACTAAACGCGCTAAAGGCATTTGAGGCTTCAGCAAGACAACTGAGCTTCACGCGCGCAGCTGAAGAATTATTCGTCACTCAAGCTGCGATTAGCCATCAAATTAAATCTCTAGAAGAGTTTTTAGGTATAAAGTTATTTATGCGTAAAAATCGGGCTTTATTGCTGTCAGAAGAAGGTCAGGCCTATTACTTGGACATTAAAGATGTTTTTAATACTTTAAATGATGCAACTGAACGCTTGTTAGCACGTGGAGCTAAAGGTGCGATAACTGTTAGTTTACAACCTAGTTTTGCTATTCAGTGGTTAGTGCCAAGGTTAAATGCTTTTAATACTTTGCATCCTGATATCGATGTTCGAATTAAAGCTGTTGATCAACCAGAAAGTTCACTTACTGAAGATGTAGATGTCGCTATTTATTACGGACGTGGACACTGGGCAGATATCCATGCAGAAAAATTACAAAAAGAATATCTTGTTCCCGTGTGTTCACCATTACTTTTGCAAGGTAAGAAACCATTAAATATTTTAGAAGATCTCGTTAATCATACGTTGTTGCATGATACATCACGCCGTGACTGGAAACGATGGTTCAAACAAGTAGGGATCAAAGCCTCTAATGTAAACCACGGGCCAATCTTTAGTCATTCAGCTATGGTCGTTCAAGCAGCCTTGCATGGCCAAGGTGTAGCGTTAGCTCATAGTTTTTTAGCTAGGCCAGATATTGATGCTGGAAGACTTGTATGCCCTTTTGAAGAAGTCCTAGAAAGTAAAAATGCTTATTATGTTGTATGCCGAGAGAGACAAGTCGATTTAGGAAAAATAGCAGCCTTTCGCGAATGGGTTCTTGATACAGTAGCCCAAGAAAAAGAAGATTTAGATGATGAATAATAGTAGTAAAGTAGAACTTCCTATTTCGACGATTAAAAATACAGTATTGAACCCTAAAGCATTAGTTATTTTTGCTCATGGTGCAGGGGCAGATAAAAGTCATGAATTTATGGAACAAGTATCAAGGTATTTAAATGACCATGGTATAAATGTTATACGTTTTAACTTTTCTTATATGGATGTTCGTTTAGCGCAGGGTAATCGTCGACCTCCTGATAGAATGCCAAAGCTGTTAAAGTGCTTTGAAACAATTATAGAGGAAGTAAAGACTGATTTACCTGTTTTTCTTGCAGGTAAATCTATGGGGGGCCGAGTTGCTGCGACATTAGCTCGTGATAAAACATTAAATGCTCAAGGAGTAATGTGTTTAGGTTACCCATTTCACCCCCAGAAAAAGCCAGAAAAGTTAAGATTAGAACCTCTACAAGAAACACAAAAACCTATTCTAATTCTGCAAGGTACGCGCGATGCTTTAGGTAATGAAGAAGAGATCTCTAGTTATGAACTATCAGACAAATGCCGTTTAGTTTTTTTTACTGATGGCGATCATAATTTGAAACCGAGAGTAAAGTCAGGCTTTACACATATTGAGCATGTGCAAGAGGCCGTTAATGAAATGATGAGATTTATCGATGAGCACAGTTAATGAGAATAATAGTAAAAACAACTTCTATACGATTTACTTAACTGGGATCTTGATATTTATTGGTATCAGTGGCTGTTTTTCTGTATTATTCGGCGCTTGGTTTGCTCATGCTGGGGTAAACTTGCCGAATGAAGTACAATCACGCCTTGCTAATGCATTGCAATATCAATTTTTTCATACTTTAGTACTATTTGCTGTGGCAGTTTGGTTACAAACGCTAACGGGGAAGCATAATGCTACTAAGGTTATTAATCTTTTATATTTATCGTCGACTTTCTTTATAGCCGGGATTTTATTTTTTAGTGGTGTTTTGTATATAAAAACATTTTTTGATTTTACTGCTATTGGGGTCATTACTCCCTTTGGTGGCATATCATTTGCGCTGGGCTGGTTGTGTATTAGCTGGGCGGGAATTAACAGAACTGTGAAAAATTAAAGCGCAGTTCAAGATCGTTTGTAGGTAAAATAGTTATGACCTCTATTATATTATATTGTCGTCCGGGCTTTGAAAAAGAGTGTGGCGCAGAAATTCAAGAAAAAGCCGCGTGGAATGAAATTTTTGGTTATTTACAGCTGACTAAAAACGAAGGTTTAGTCTATTTTCATTTAAATGATCCGAAAGACGGTGAAATTTTAATGCAAAAAATTCCACTTCGCCGTTTAATATTTGCTCGCGACTGGTTTGTTACATTAACAGATAAAATTGAACTTCCTGATTACAATCGTGTTGAAGCAATTACTGAAGAACTCAGTACTGAATGGAAGTATGCTGATTTACGTATGGAAATGCTAGATACTAATGAGGGTAAAGCACTTTCAAAATTCTGTAGAAAATTATCTGTACCATTACGTCAAGCCTTACGTAAAGAGAAAATCCTTATGGAAAAGGGTGATAATGATGGCGCAATATTACATGGTTTATTTTTAAGTGGTAAAGAAGCCATTTTTGGTTTTTCGTTAGCACATAATAGCTCTGTTTATACTATGGGTATTCCAAGGTTGAAGTTTCCAAATGCTTCACCGAGTCGTTCAACATTAAAGCTGGATGAGGCGTTTTTATACTTTGTGCCACGGGATGAATGGGATGAACGATTAACCTCAGGCCTTAAAGCTGTTGATTTAGGTGCTGCTCCCGGTGGTTGGACTTACCAACTCGTTCGTCGCGGTATGATGGTGACAGCAATTGATAATGGTCCTATGGCTGAGTCATTAATGGATACAGGTCAAGTTAAACATCGCATGATGGATGGTTTTAAATATATTCCTATGAAGCAAAATGTTCACTGGTTAGTTTGTGACATGATTGAAAAACCAAAGCGTGTCGCTAAGCTAATGGCTGAGTGGTTGTTGAATGGTTATTGTAAAGAAGCTATTTTTAATTTGAAATTGCCGATGAAAGGCCGCTACCAGGAAGTCACGAATGACTTACAAATAATTAAAGATGCCTTTAGCGAACATAGCGTTAAATATGAAATGTACGCCAAGCATTTATATTATGACCGTGAAGAAGTAACGGTGCATGCAAGGTTATTATCTCCACCGCCACTAAAAGAAAAATAATTTATTCTAATAATAAGCCGACATTATGTCGGTTTTTTATTGTTATAAATAAGTATTTTTAAGGTGTTGAAACCTCTAAACTGCAGCTTTACAAACGTTCAAGTACGGCTTCAGTAAAGTCGGTAGTACCATGTGTCCCACCTAAATCACGCGTGGTTCTATCACCGCTGGCAATGACTTCTGTAATAGCATTACGAATTTTAGACGCTTTTTCACCCATATCTAAATATTCTAACATTTGGATTGCAGCTAAAATGACTGAAGTAGGATTAGCTAAATTTTTTCCTGCAATGTCAGGAGCACTTCCATGAACAGCTTCAAATATAGCGCAATTGCTACCGATGTTAGCTCCTGGTGCCATACCTAAACCTCCAACTAACCAAGCACATAAATCAGATAATATATCGCCAAATAAGTTGGTTGTTACGATAACGTCGAACTGCTCAGGATTCATTACTAATTGCATACAGCAATTATCGACGATCATTTCAGTAGATTCTATTTCTGGGTAACGTTTGGCAACTTCTCGTGCAATTTTCAAGAACAAGCCAGAAGTTGATTTTAAAATATTCGCTTTATGAACAGCCGTTACTTTTTTGCGGCCTTCTTTAATAGCCGTTTCATATGCAAAAGTAAGAATACGTTCAGCACCTTCACGAGTGATTAAGCTTTTAGCTTCAGCCACTTCCCCATCTTCAGATAATATTTGCCCTAAACCCGAATACATACCTTCGGTATTTTCGCGTACTGTAATGATGTTTATATCTTCGTATCGAGCTTTAGTGCCTTTAAAAGAAATAACAGGACGTACATTTGCGTATAGCTGGAAATATTTACGTAAGGTTACATTGATAGAAGTAAATCCTTCTCCCATAGGTGTGGTGAGAGGTCCTTTAAGTGCTATTTTATTTTTCTTAATTAAATCTAGTGTGCTTTCTGGAATAAGGTCACCGTGATTTTCAAGCGCTGTAAGTCCAGCATCTGCGTATTCATAAGTAAAATCACAACCCGCTTTGTCTAATATTTTAATAGTCGCTTCTATAATATCGGGACCAATACCATCGCCAGGGATAACTGTTATGGTTTGTGTAGCCATTTTTTACCTTCAAAGAGTTTGTTAAATAAGGAATTAGGAGCTGTAATAGCACCGTGATTTTTGCAATCTAAGGGAAGCCTGACATGAGAAAATCATGTAAGCTGTCATGTTAATGAATTTCGATGAGGTTAGTATAGATGATTGTGCAATAAAGAGTTATTAGACTTTGGTGTTATTTATTGCACTTTTTCAAGATAATTATAATTGTTGAAACTGTTCGTAGGCAGGTTTTCCGATCGCAATAAGTGAACCATTTTTAAATAGCAGGGCGGTACATTCATCTTGCGTTGTAAAACCATCAGACTTCATGTGTTGCGTACGATAAAACATTACCTGAAAGCTATTACCATCAACTTTTTTTGCTTCTGTTATGTCCGGCCCGCCGAGTTCTTCAATAGCTTGCTCAAAATTAAACTCATCTAAGGTTAACTTACTGATGTATTGCTTGTTATAAGATTCTCTATCTCCCCATTCCATATCAGAAGGACTGTCATCATAAAAATTTACCACTAGGGCAACAAAGACGGCGTATATAGCTAATGCAATTAAGATCCTAGAGATAACTTTTTTATTCATTTAATACAAATTCCGTTGAATTATTGATTAATACCGATACATCGTGCCAATGGTAAGTCTTTTATTTTAATTAATTTTACAGACGTTTAACACTGATTTTTACATTTTTTATTACTCAGAGGAAATTCGGATATCCCTCAAGTTGAATCCGAGTGGGATATCTTTTTTTAACGTTATAAGTTCTCGACTTAGCGCTATTTGCTCAGTATGTTCGGCGAGCTTATTTGCTAAAGTTGCTTTAATATCTTTTGCTTCAAGTATGCTTTTTAATGAACCATATTGATTTAACAATTGAGCTGCCGTGACTTGTCCAACACCTGAAACGCCTGGGATTTTATTGGTATTATCACCAGTCAAAGTCCATAAATCCATGAGTTGTTGTGGTTTAACATTGAATTTACTTTGAACAAAGTTTGCATCAAGATGGCGTCGATTAAAATGGTCATAAACACCAATATGAGGGTTCAATAACGATAGAAAACCTTTATCAGTAGATACAATGGTAACGTTTTGATCTTTAAGTGCCATTTTTATAGCTAAAGTCGCAATAATGTCGTCAGCTTCATCTTCTTCTGGAATCAATGAATCGACTTGTTGTTTCATAAATTCATCTTGAATATCTGTCAGGCTTTTTGCTAAATGTTCAGCCATTTTCTTTCTACCCTTTTTATAATCTGGGTAAAGTTGATAACGCCAACAAGGTTTCTCACTGTCAAATACGGCAAGGACATGCGTTGGTTCAAGATGTTCAAGGATTTTGCTTAAAGCTTGTCCGCAAGCTATTTGTGTATTAAAGAGTACTTGTTTTTTTGTGTTCTCTGCAAGTTCGTTATTAAAAAGAAAAGGACGCTCTTGAACTGCGTATATTCTTCTGATCAAATTCAACGCATCAATTAATACTAGATGTGCGGACATTCATTTACCCTTAAATTACTTTGTAACATGGTATATATTTACTGCCCGGTAATTTCATTCGTTGCTGTTCAACAAACGATGCGAGTAAATTGTCCATAAGTTGCATTATTTTTGAATCGCCAGATATTTCAAAAGGCCCGTTATTTCTGATCGCCTGAATACCTTGAGATTTTACATTGCCTGCTACTATAGCAGAAAAAACACGCCGCAAGTTGGCGGCTAATTTAGCCGTATCTAAATCATAATTAATAGGTAAATTGGCAATGCTATCATGGGTTGGTTCAAAAGGCTGTTGAAATTCTGGTTCTATTACAAGTGACCAGTTGAAATGGAAAGCGTCGCCAGTTTGCTTACGATAAGTTAATACTTCTTCTAATTTGTGACGCATACTTTTAGCAACAGCTACTGGATCGTCAACAATAATTTCATAGAGGTCTTGTGCTTTAGCACCTAAAGTAGCGCCAATAAATCGGTCTATTTGGATAAAGTATTCTGCACTTTCTTTTGGGCCAGTCAAAATAATGGGCAATTTTTGCGACTGATTTTTACTATTTAACATTATCCCTAGAATATAAAGTAATTCCTCAGCGGTACCTGCACCACCTGGAAATATTACTATTCCATGCGACATTCGAACAAACGCTTCTAGACGTTTTTCAATATCAGGCATGATCACTAATTCATTAACGATAGGGTTTGGTGGCTCAGCAGCTATAATACTAGGCTCTGTTAAACCTATATACCGTCCATCTTTATTACGTTGCTTAGCGTGAGCAATTGTAGCTCCCTTCATTGGCCCTTTCATCGCTCCTGGACCACATCCAGTACAAATGTTAAATCCGCGTAATCCTAATTGATAACCTACTTCCTTAGTATACTTGTACTCAATATGATTAATTGAATGGCCACCCCAGCAAGTTATCAAGTTCGGATCACTTTCAGGAATAATTACATTAGCATTACGAAGAAGGTCAAATGTTAAATCAGTCACTTGTTTTGTATCAGACCGATATTGATGATGAGTAAAAAGAATGTCGCGTAAAACAGCTGAGAGGAGCTCTTGTATGCCTTTTATTATTTTACCATCAACAAAAGCGTGAGAGGGAGGGTTTGTTAAAGCTAATTTAACACCTCGTTCACGGCGTAATACATGTATCTCAAAATCTTGGAATTTTTGATATATTTCTTCGGCGTCATCGGTATGACTTCCAGCGTTTAATACAGCAAGAGAACAATTTCTATAAAGTTGGTATATTTTGCTAGTGGCAGATTGCTGAAGCTGTTCTATCTCCGATTGTGTTAGAAGGTTCATGTTGCCAACAGGGTTTATTTGAGTTTGCATAATTGAAGTCCTTTCACAAAAAATATAAAGCTAATAACTTGATACATATAAGTTATTAGCAGTTAGCGATGAGGTTGTGGTAGTAGTTTAATTTATATGGTTTACCTACACATAAATAACGTTGTTTTTTCCTTTCTCTTTCGCTCGGTAAAGTGCACCATCAGCTCGTTCAAAAGCCATATGTACATTATCATTTTGTTGAATATGGCTAGCGCCCATAGAAATAGTGATTGATACTTTACTATCTCTAAATTTAAAAGGTAATTTAGCCACTTGTAATCTGAGTTTATTAAGTTTTTCTAGTAAGTCTGTTTTATTGACACCTGAAAATACTAATACGAACTCTTCGCCGCCATAACGAGCAATAAAAGCTTCATCACCAATGTGCTTTCTTAGGGTGCTTGAAATTACTTGTAAAGTTTTGTCACCCGCAGTATGTCCATAGGTGTCATTAATGCGCTTAAAGTTATCAAGATCCATGACTACAATTGCCAATTCGAATTCGTTATTATGGAAACGTACAATTTCTCTGTCGAAGTATTCATCAAATGCAGCTCGGTTGTTAAGTTTTGTTAAAGCGTCTTGTAAGCTTTTTGCTTGCTGTTCTTGAATACGTTTTTCAAAACTTTTACTTTGTTTCTCTAATAAATCCACTTTTTCGGTCATTGACGCTAACTGACCTTGTAATGAGGCTTGCTGATCTCGCTCAAAGGTGCTTTTCTTTTCTAATGTGCCCGCAATCACTCTTAACTGTGCATTAATATCAACTTTAATATCCGCTAACGAATTTGCTTTATCTAGACCAGATGACATATCTACTATTTGTTTCTGAAGCTGTTTATTTAATGAGTTATGTACTGATTGAGATTCTTTACAGCTGCTAACGGTTGTTTTTACTGTGGCTTGAACAGTACTTAAGGTCTCACTTAGGGTCGATAAAAATACTTTTGCGGTATTTCTTTCTTCGTTCAAATCTTCAATGATGACATCAAATACTGACAATAAACTGTTTAATAGTTTGTTGTTTGACATATCTTCATCAACCTGAGATTTTATGGTTAATATATTTTTTGCATGTTTATCAGAAACAACCAAGCTGTCAATAATCGATTCAAATCGTTGTATATATTTAAGTTCAGCAGAATCATTCGTTTCAACAGTTTGTTGGACGGTATCCTGCTTTGCCAATAATCCAGCAGGAGAAGCCGTTGCAGAATTTTTTGTAGATAAAGCTGTGTCGTAAAATTCTAATAGCTGACTCAATAATGGTACATATTGTAAAATGGCATCTTTTGGATCTTTTGAATCAGTAATTAACCCCCGTAATTTACGGCGTAATTCTGCAGGTAACCCGTTTACTTTTTGCAAAGCTAAACCAGCAACATGAAATCGTTCATGTAACTGATTAAGGTTTGTTACATT
This sequence comes from uncultured Colwellia sp., assembly GCA_913020705.1. Next base: position 32,440 of record CAJWBY010000005.1, on the reverse strand, counting down.
TATTTGTGATTGCTTTTGCAAAAGAAGCGAAGTCGACGTTATGTGTGCTTCAATATCAGCAAGAGGTGCTGATTTTTTAAGCAGTAGGCGCAACTTTGCTAATTTGTTATCAAGGGTAATATCCATACCTTTGCTAACAAGAGAAAGTTTTTCTATAAACTTAATTAATAATGAAGATTGCGATTTAAGGTCTGTTTCTATATCAGCACGAGAAGTAATTGCGAGATCAAGTTTTTTCTTCAGTAAAATAATTTCTTTGTCAGCGGCTGAGTTATTGCTCATAAAAAACAGTCTTCCGTAAAGTGCTTTATTGGGTTAGTAAACGTGCATACATTCAGTATAGCCACTAAATGTATATAAATTAACTTGAATACTAAAAAATAAATGGTATGGCATAATATTAAACCTTAGATACTGAAAAGTCAGTATCGGTAATCATTTATAATTGATTTAATTGTAATAATTATTATTGACGCAGTGTTCTACCCATTGGAGCAGATAATTTGGAAGTAGAACGAAATGGGTTTATATCTAAACCACCTCGTCTTGTATAACGAGCAAAAACCGTAAGGTCAGTAACGTCACAATACTTTTTTATATCACAATATATTCTTTCTACACATTGTTCATGAAATTCATTGTGTTGTCTAAATGATATTAAATAAGCGAGTAATGCAGTTTGTGATATTTTTTGTCCGCTGTATTGAATATATATGCTTGCCCAATCAGGTTGATTAGTGATTAAGCAATTAGATTTCAATAAGTGACTCACCAAGTTTTCATTTTCTACACATATATCTTCACTATTAGCATCGGCGAGTAATGTCGGGTCAAGTTGATAATTTTCTATATTAAGTTCAATGTCATCAATGCAGGTTGCTTCTTCGGAAAATATTTCACAGCTAATCTGAAGTGCGGGACAATTGTCGACAGAAAAAAGTTTTACAGTCGCGATGCTTCCACAGGTATTAGATAGGTCTTTTATTAAGCAATTTTCGACATCTTGCCAACATGAAAAACGACTTTGATTAAAGCTATTCAAATATAATTTGAATGACTTAGATTCTACTATATTTGTACTTGTGCAAGGAAAACGAAATTCAGCAACGGCAACAATAGGTTTACCTGAACTATTAAGCCATGACAACTCGTAACCATACCAAACATCTTCACCAATAAAGGGTAAATCTTCGGCTGAAATAGCTAAACCGTCTCTATTTAAACTTCGCGGTACCGCTTGCAAGAGTTCTGGGTTATATTCACTGCAATAACTAGTGGCTTTCCCTAGCGTTAATTGGCTTAATGCTTTTGCGTTTGTATAATTTGTCATATATGGCTAGTTTAGGTCTATTGACTATTTGTCGTTACATTTTAAAGGATCTTTTTAACAGATGAAATCATCACCTTGCGAGTTAATGCAATCTTTATCATTATTTTCACAAAAATATGTATCAGAATACCAAGGGAAATATCAACATCTCCCACTTATTGAAAAAGATGAACAATGGCCTTCTCCTTGTTTGTCAGACGAGTACGATGAAAACCATCAATACTGGCAGCCTTGTGAAATCAAGGAGTCGATAAGTTTTGATAATGTTGAAGAAGCCTTAGAAATAAAACTTCATCCTGACTTCAAAACCTATTTTACTACACTATATAGCGATACCTTAGATGCTCGATGTAATGAAGGAGCACTGTCTTTACTTTTTGCTTGGAGTGAAAATGACTTTCAACGCTTACAAGAAAACTTGATAGGGCATGTTTTAATGAAGCAAAAATTAAAACAGCCGTTAACATTATTTTTTGCACTTACAGATGATGAAAATATGATCTTAAGTTTAGATAATGATACCGGAGAAGTTTGGGTTGAGAAAGTAGGAAGTAAAGCTCATAAAAAAGTGGCTGACTCACTCACCAGTTTTATTCAAATGTTAACCCCCCGAATCCCTTAATCCTTATTTTGCTGTTTATTTAATTTATTCACTAAAGCTCTTAATTCCAATAATTCTGCTTGAATAGGCTGTAATGCTTGAGATACCGCTTTTTCTATTTCAGAAGAAATCGATGTTAAGTGCTTTTTTTCTGTTTTAGCATCGTTAGGTGCAATAGCCATTTCGATTAATTTAGGATCATGCTTCCAATTTCTTAATACGGAGATGATGGTAGGTAGCGGAGCCGGTATTTTCAGCCTAGTTTTAACTAAGGCTACCGTTGGTTTTTTACCCTGATTTGCCAGTTGATTTGCGATGATTGTTATTTCGTCAGTTATCGTCATAAAATTACTTTTAATTGTCAAAGAAGCTATATTTTGGTGGATATCACAAATCCTGTGCTATTCCAAACCTGTTTTATATTTTAATTCTATAAAATTCAATAGCTTGTAAAGTTGGTTTGCCCCTTGCTATTAACTGAGTAGCTTTGTTAAAACTCTTCTTAAAGTGTTTTACTAAAAATATTAAGAATACTCATTCAGAAAAATAAGGGAAAACCATGAAAAAATCGATTATAGCATTACTTGTTGCCGCACCTTTAACTTTATCATTAACCGGATGTGTAATTGCTGTGGGTGGTGGTGACGACGAAGGTCATTCAATTTCTACCTCTTTTGGTGATCGTGAATATGATAATCGTAAAAAAATTGCAAAAATTCAATTGAATGCTAGCTATAATAATGTACAAAATAAATTAGGTCTTGCAGACTTTAATGAAAAATATCAATTGGATGGTAAAGAAGTAAAGGTACTTTTCTACCGTACACATCGTGTCCATAAAGATGATTTAACGACTAAAGATGAATGTACTTATTTGCATTTTGTTGATGGTGTTTTATTAGAAACAGGTAATGGTGCAGATTATAAGCGTAATATTTCTGGATAAATAGACATCAGTTAATGAAAGGTAGTGATATTCACTGCCTTTTTTTATACGCATAATATGCTTAGTGGCAACTGTAATAAACAGTAGAGATTTTAGTTTCCATTGATAAAAGTAAAACATGAACTTTGAACGTACAATATGAATCTTTGATTTGTATCATGATTATGGGTGTTTCCTATAATAATCCCCACATTACTTGCTCTATAACTTTTGTAATAATAATCAATAAACTCTTTGTTTTTAGGTGTTTGCGTATCGATAACCTAATCTAGAGCTTAAGATTTTTGTTTGACCTGACTCGTTTTTTACTGTTATGGTAATTAGATAAAAATAAAAAAGGGAGGGGTGAGAAATATGTCTGAAGCAATAAGTGATAAAACAAACCTTGATATAAGGGCTGCATATTTGTCTGGTGAAGACTTAAAATTAGCCGCATCTTTACTGTATCAAGCTTACCATGATGATCCTGTGTTTTTGCAGATATTCTCCAATGAAAAGAATGATTATGAGCAAAGGTTGCGTTCTGCTATTCGTGAAGAGTTAAGTGCTTTTTGGCATGCAAAACAGCCTATGGTTGGCTTATATTTAGGTGAAGCCATGGTCGGTGTCGCTTGTTTAAATAGCCCAGATGAAAGTGTAAGTTCCGAGCGTTTTTGGCATTGGCGTTTAAAAATGATGCTTGGCGCAGGTTACTTCAGCACTAAGCAGATGATCGAAAAAGAAAAAATTGTACTTTCTGCTGTACCCATGAAAAAATTTCATATGTTATCTTTTATCGCAATACACCCCTTGCATCAACATCATGGCTTCGGACATTATCTATTAGCCGCTGTTAATACTATTTTAGAAGAACATTCTGATAGTGAGGGCGTTGCAGTTTATGCGACAACAGAGAAATATAAACAGTTTTTTACAGAGGTTGACTATAAATTTATACAAGAGCTTTCTGTAGGTAATGTTTCGGGCTCTTTAATGGTTCATTATCGAAGTAAAAGCTAGCTTTATATTCTGGTTAAGTGTCTTTATAAAAATACCGAATGCTTATTCGGTATTTTTTTGCTTTAATTTTAAGATGAATAGTCTACCTTTAAACGGATAATACTGTGATTTAGAAGAGTGGTTGATTTTAAATGCTACTATTTATTTACAATTAATTCATTTTTGATTAAAAACTTGTGAGATATGTCTTACATTGACGTGAGATATTAAGTAAATACCATCAGGTTTTTATGCTTTCAGTTTTGTTTGTTGTTGATTTTTAAGGTTTTTATTGGGTTGTTGATGTTTTTACACTTTTAAATCATAAAATAAAAAAATCAGGTGGGTACGAAAATATCTCAATTAACGTAATATTTAATTCATCAGGAAGATACGTATCAGGAAGATGAAAGAGTAAGAATACTCTTATAGGTAATGGACGCTTAAAGGATTAAGCAGGATGACAGATGTCATCAAAGGGAGTAAATGGAATTAGGTTAACGGATTAACGGCTAATGGAATAGCAATTAAGGACAAACAAATCACTAATGATGTTACTCAGGATGAGTTGCAATCACGGAAGATGAACGGAAAGGAATGGACTATTAGGATATACTACGGACAGTTCTTTATGGATGAAGCAAGACACAATTAATATGCAGGATGCATATAAGCTAGTTCAGAAATACGGCTCATAGAGCCGTATTTTTTTGCTCAAAATTTGTTATTTAATTAGCTATAAATTTTGAATAATAGCTGTGTTTCCCCAAAGTGGATTGACTACCGCTTAGTGAAAATTTATAACCACATAATGTAAAACTACTTCTAATGGCGATATTACGGATTAAAGCTTTAGTGTCCAGTGGAGAGAATTTAGCGAAGTAATCACCATCACTTTCATAAGTAACATCGATAGTTCTAATCATATCACCGTTATTGTAAGTAATAACCTTACAGCTTTCATCGCCTTGAGCTGTTAATTGCTGCCATATAAAGCGATTATCTGTTGAGTCACCTTCCCACCTTATAATAATGCCATTAAAAGAAGAAACAAATAAAGAGAAGTTATCAGGCAGTGTTACTTCATGTAATAAAGTGGGGTCAGCCTGTGTTTCAGTGGTTATTTCATTGTTCTGTTGGGTAACTTCTTCATCTGCATCAGAAGATGAAATTATGGATGTCAGGAACATTGCCATTATGACAAGTAAGGTTAATATCGAAATTGTTAATACCGCATTTTTATTATTGAATAGCTTAAGTCTTATGGCTTCACCAATATCATAATCAGACTTGAAATTTGAGTTTTTAGATACATCATTTTGGTCAGTGAAAGAGTGACTATCATTTTGATAGTTACTCGATTTTGAATGTTCAACATCGGAGTTATTAAATGTTGGTTCTATTCTCTTTTGATGGTCATCATTTTTTTGTTGTACATAATTACTTAAATCGACTGATCCAGCATAACCTAATATATGATTACTTTTTTCACTTTTATACGTCATTAATAATGTAGAAATAACTAAAGGAAAGGTAAGTAGCCAGTAACTTGTATTGTAACCGCTCATTAAAATAATTAAGCCTGCAATTAAAAAGCTTCCTGCAGGCGCCAGTAACCAGTTTATATTGAGATTAGCATCATTTAAACGACGCTTTGTTGACAAGGTAGAAATACTAACGAAAAACAATAATGCAAAGAAAGACAATAAACTGCTAAACGACAACACAGAGCTAAAAACAGTAAATGAAAAATAGCAAATTAAATGAATAGCAATGAATCTTCGACGATTATCTGAACCGGTTAAACAAAATAGCGACTTCAAAAAAAGCACATAAACTCCTAAAAATATAATTTGATCTTAAAGCTTCGGCAAGAGTAACCAATTTTCTTTATATTTTCAGTGATATTTTCATATTGTTACACTTCATAATTTTCGAGGTACTGGCAAAATCATACTTCTGATGTAAGCTATTTCGCACAATAGTGTCAGTGATCATTCAATGATTTGTAAGTATAAAAATATAATCCATATAATCTATTGTTAAATATGAATAAAAATATACTTTAGATTAGTTTGCAAAATTCAAGTCAAATATATTTGATCATCTTACTAGTTAGAAAGCTCACTAATGTTAATATTAATCCTGTCAGGAAGACACAAGTTATGGAGAACAATACAAACAAGTTTAAGGAATAAACTTTTTGTTGAATACTGTACAGGAAGTACAAAATGGAAAGTGGTATAAGTTAACATTTGGTTGATAATGGATTTAGCAGTAAGGACACTAGAATCTCCAATGGAATGGAAGATAAATGGAATTTACGTGAATGGATGCAATAGCTAGCACTGAAGTTAACTTTATTTACCGCGCATATAATGTATAAAAGTTTAAGGAAGACAATCGCTAAGGAAGGACTATTTATAGAGAAGTAATTCTCTCTTTATAGAAAGTTTGAACAATGGATTTGTAACATTATAGTAAAGATAGAAAAAAAGCGACTCTAGAGTCGCTTTTTCTTTGTCTAAAATAAGGTAGCAGTTTGATGAAGTCACTGCACCTAAATTAATTACAGTATTGTAGATTTTTTATTTTAAAAAAAACTGCTAAAGCAGGTTTCTATAAATAGATAGAGATAAAATTTTGCGTTTAATTATGAGACGTTCTGTATGACTCACACGCTTCTTCATCTTCACATTCGCCATACAAGTATAAGCTATGATTCGTTAATGTAATTTTATGTTTTTTAGCGATGTCTTCTTGGCGGGTTTCAATAATATCATCTTCAAATTCGACGACTTTGCCACATTTTAAGCAAACCAGATGATCATGATGCTTTTTCTGGCTTAATTCGAAAACTGATTTTCCACCTTCAAAATGATGTCGGCTGACAATACCAGCATCGTCAAACTGATTCAGGACACGATAAACCGTAGCTAAACCAATTTCTTCGTTGTGTTCAAGTAATATTTTGTACACATCTTCGGCACTAATATGCTGATTATTAGGATTTTGAAGAATGCTAAGAATTTTTATCCGCGGCAGGGTGATCTTTAAACCAGCTCTTTTTAGCTCTTCGTTTTGTTCTGCCATCTACTTTAATTCTCTAATTCATATAATTAACAAAATTATAGGGGGTTATCATGGCAGAGGGAAGTCTTAGTTGTAATCATTTTTACTTTCAGTGAATTTAACTCTGATATTTACACTTAATTAGGTCAATATTGACAAATGAGACTGTTTTTTTTATTGCAGCTACAAAAAAGCCTGCAAGTGCAGGCTTCGTTAAATGGTGTAATTATAGTCTATATTACTAATCAGAAAGTTCAGCTAAGCACATCTCTTCAAATATTTGAGCAACCCACTTATCTATACGTTCTTCTGTCAATTCTGGTTGACGGTCTTCATCGACACACAAACCAATAAAGGTATTGTCATCAACCAAAGCTTTAGAAGCTTCAAATTCATAACCTTCAGTTGGCCAGTTACCTACGATAACAGCGCCTCTTGATTCAGCGATATCCTTTAATGGCTCCATAGCATCACAGAAATATTCAGCGTAATCTTCTTGATCGCCTAAACCGAAAATCGCTACCAATTTGTCAGTAAAATCGATTTCTTCAAGTTCAGGCAAGAAGTCATCCCAGTCACATTGGTTTTCGCCATAGTACCAAGTTGGTATGCCTAGAATGATCAAATCAAATTCAGCGATCTCTTCTTTAGTACTTTTAGCTATATCTTTAACTTCAACTAATTTATTACTTAATTTTTTTTGAATCGTTTTGCTGACAGCTTCAGTATTACCTGTATCACTACCGAAAAATAAACCTACAATTGCCATGGTATAAAACCCTTATTTACTAATATTTAATTTTTCTGTCGCCACTGATGCTTTCAATATCGACTCAATAAGTTCGCTACGACTAATGCCTTGATTTTTAGACAGTTCATCTAGCTGCTCAAACAAATCTGAATGAATTTTAAATTCAACTCGCTTTAAGCCATTGTTTTTATCACGTTTAACTTGGTTGCGCTTATTTATTTTAATTTGAACGCTACGTGAATGAGGATTTGTTTTTGGACGCCCTGGGCGCTTTTCATCACTAAACAAATCAATAGTGGTTAAATCACTTGCTTCTTTTGCCATATTTAACTTTTACCCAACCCCTTGGCTTTCCCAAATCAGTTGAATAATGCCTTTGGCAATAAAGCCTGCACAACCTAAAAAAAGAACCAAATAAACTACCATACGGCCCATTTTTGGAACATCATTTTTTGTCATCACATCATGGACTGATAAGCCTATGAAAATAAAGATAAAAGCAAAAAATAAATTCAAACCAACGGTTTCAATAAGTTCTAAGTTTTCAGCTAGCATAATTCACCCTAAAAATTTCAGGCGCATTGTAGCATAAGCCTACACGTAAACACATAATTTTTACCATAAATGGCTGAGCACCTGCAACATTATTTGTATAACTGATTTATTTGATAAAGAAGGAGCTGCAGTTTCTTAAAAGGCTCCTCGCAGGGTGGTTAACGTTTTAAAAAATCATTCACAAGTTTATTAAATGCGATAGTTTTCTCTGCATGTAGCCAATGACCAGCACCCTGAATTATTTTTGCGTGACTATTTGGAAATAAATGTTTAATTATTTCGCGATGTTCCGCGGTAATATAGTGAGAGTCTCCGCCCTTAATGAAAAGGGTTGCTCCTGTAAATGTTTGTTCCCCTTGATATCCTTTCATGATTTCTTGATAGCATTGTTCAATATTATCAAGGTTACATTTAAAATTGAATTGTCCGTCTTTTGATACTAAATTACGCAGTAAAAACTGTCTAATGCCTACTTCGTCGACGAATTGAGATAATTGAATGTCAGCATCTTTTCTTGATTCAATTTTATCTACATTAATACTTTGTAAACCTTCAATAATATGTGCGTGATGAGATGGGTAGGCAACGGGGGCAATATCAGCAACGATGAGTTTGTCAACTTTTTCGCAATGTGTTAATGCGAGTTCCATTGCAATTTTCCCACCCATAGAATGCCCAAGAATATGTGAACGTTCAATACCTAAATCTGCCATCAACTCTACAATGTCTTGTGCTAATTCTTTGTATGTCATGGTTTTTTTATGAAATGATAACCCATGGTTTCGCACATCGATATTGGTTACACGGTAATTTTCTTTTAGGTTTTTTGCGACCATGTTTAGGTTTTCTAAACTACCCAGTAAGCCGTGTATTAAAATAATATCAGCGCCAGAACCTTGTTGTTGATAATGTAATTTCTTTGTCATTAGAAGTTCATCGAATATATATGTTGAAATTATGTTTATTGTCTTAGCTTTTATTGCGCCATGCAATTTTTTTAGGTCTTTATTGACATATTGTCGCTGGAAAGTTTGAGTTAAGCTGAGTATAATCTTGCGCGATTAATGAAATTTTAGGGCAATTAATGAAAAACATTGAAATAGATGAAGAACTTTATCAATACATCGTGTCGAATACCCAGTTTATTGGCGAAAGTGCTTCGTCAATACTACGTCGTTTACTCAGTTTAACTTTAGCTGAAAATACGGTTGATGATATTGAAGTACCAACATCTGATAATGAAGAGCTAGTTGCCGAAATCTTGCCCCTTCAAATTGAAGAAAGCATTGAAAACGAAGTAACAGATATTACTGCAAGCGAAATAATTGAACCACCTAGTATTGATAATGTACTCAATTATATAAATAAGGAAGAGTTAGCTATGCAGCGTGGAGCTGTTGGCCGTTTTTTACTTATTTTAGCTGCCTTATATCGTGTACATAGTGAAAGTTTTTCAGTTGTATCTGAAATTAGAGGTCGAGATCGTTTATATTTCGCTAAAAGTAAAGATGAACTTTCTGCTAGCGGAAGTAGCACCAAGCCATTGCAAATTCCAGATAGCCCGTTTTGGGTAATGACCAATTCAAATACGACACGTAAAAAAATGATGTTAACAAAAGTATCTTTAACATTAGGTTACACTAACGAAGATGCTGAAAACATCAGAGATCTTTTATAAGTTATATTTAAACTTTTTAGACAACCACTTTAATAAAATAATAGGGAATATCATGACTGTTCATGCGCATGCAGGAAAACCAGTTAGACCAGAAGACCGTATCAATATTGGTAAATTAGTCAGTGATTATTTTCTTTTAATGCCCGATGTTTCTATTCTTGAACAACGAGTAACGTTTGGAACTTCAGGTCATAGAGGCAATGCGAGTAAAACAAGCTTTAATGAACAACATATTATTGCTATTTGCCAAGCTGTGGCTGAACATCGTACTGAACAAGGCTTAAAAGGCCCATTGTTTTTAGGCAAAGATACGCATGCACTTTCAGAGCCTGCTTTTGCAAACGCTCTATCCGTTTTAATTGCTAATGATATTCCTGTTGTTATTCAAGATGATGATGGTTTTACCCCTACACCTGTAATTTCGCGATTGATCATTGCTCATAACAAATTGCCGGAAAATAAAGACAATCAGGCAGATGGTTTAATTATTACTCCTTCTCATAATCCTCCAACAGATGGTGGTATTAAATATAATCCGCCCCATGGTGGACCAGCAGAAGGCGGTATCACGAAAAAGATTGAACAACGTGCAAATGATTTAATTGCAGAGCATTTGATTAATGTTAAACAAGTTGATTATCAACAAGCTTGTCTGTCGACATTATTATCAAAACAAGACTTTATAACTTTTTACGTTAACGAACTTGCACAAGTTGTTGATATGGAGGCTATTGCGAAAGCTGGCGTTAAAATAGGTGTTGACCCATTGGGTGGCTCAGGCATTCATTACTGGCCGGTTATTGCTAAAAAATATGGTTTGAATCTCGAAATTGTAAATCCAGTTGTTGATGCCAGTTTTGCTTTTATGCCATTAGATAAAGATGGAAAGATCCGTATGGATTGTTCATCGCCTTATGCAATGGCTGGGCTTATCGCTTTAAAAGATAAATTTGATGTTGCTGTAGGAAATGACCCTGACTTTGACCGTCACGGCATTGTGACAAAATCAGGCGGATTGATGAACCCTAATCATTACTTAGCTGTTTCTATTTATTATTTGATGACACATCGTGATTGGCCTAAAACGAGTAAAATAGGTAAAACTTTAGTCTCTAGTTCACTGATAGACCGTGTTGCTAAATTAATTGATCGTCCTTTATCAGAAGTACCTGTTGGTTTTAAATGGTTTGTTGATGGTTTAAGTGATTCTTCATATGCCTTTGGTGGTGAGGAAAGTGCGGGAGCATCTTTTCTTGCTCGTGATGGTAGCTGTTGGACGACAGATAAAGATGGTTTTATTTTAGCGTTACTGGCTGCTGAAATTCTTGCTGTTACAGGTAAGGACCCATACCAAATATATCAAGAACTTGCAGAAAAATTAGGTGAACCTTGCTACGGACGTGTCGAAGCGGTTGCTAGTTTTGATCAGAAAAAAGTGCTGACTTCATTAAGTGCTGTCGACATAACCAGTGAAACGCTTGCTGGTGAGAAAATTAATCAAGTTTTATCACATGCTCCTGGTAATAATGCTGCTATTGGCGGTGTGAAAGTCACAACGGATAATGGCTGGTTTGCTGCTCGTCCATCGGGTACGGAAGACATTTATAAGATTTACGCCGAAAGCTTTATAGATCAAAAACACTTACAACTCATTATTACTGAAGCACAAGTGTTAGTCGGTGCAGCTTTTGTTAAAGCAGGTTTATAGTCTGATTTTTTAAAAGTTAATGAATTTATTCATGTAAACATTGTCAGAAATTAAAATATAATAACAATAATATAAGTTTTAATTATGCCTCATAAACAATACTTTCATAAACCAACAGTGATTAAGGATCTTATTCTGATCACTGTTGTAAATTTATTTATGTTTGTTATTTTCCTAAACTATGATGTTTTGGAAGTTATTTATCATTTTTCCAGACAACATGAATATTTTGAGCTTGATGAACTAATACCCCTTGGTATAACAGTCGCTTTGAGTCTATTAGTATTTTCTTACCGTCGTATTTATGAATTAGGCCAGATGGCTCAAACTTTAGAGCACCTTTCTCTTATAGATCCTTTAACAAATTTACCTAACCGAAGAGCCGGGCAAATAAAGTTAATTTCATGGTGTACTAATGCACAAAAAAACAATAAAACCTTTAGTGTTTTTCAAATAGATTTAGATGACTTTAAATCCGTCAATGATCTTTATGGAGAAGCTATTGGCGATGAAGTTTTGATTTCAGCTGCGCAAATGATATCAGACAGTTTACCTGAAAAAGCCTATTTATATCGTTGGCTAGATGATAATTTTATTGTTTTACTTCCCACTTCTATAAGTACCTTACCATTTGATGTCGCAAGTAGAGTACAACAAAGTATTACCGGCAATATAATGCCATCAACCTTATCTTTAACGTGCAGCATTGGTGTTTCAATGTGGCAAGAAGGTCAAAAACCTGAAGACATTTTACATGAAGTTGAAGATGCATTAATACAAGCTAAGCTGTCTGGAAAAAATCAAATTCAGACGGTTTAGCCTTTTATTTCCATATTTATTATGTGCCCCTAGTGTTTAATTTCTAGTGTTGTTACAAATTGGTGTGCTGCAAATGTAATATTTACTTTAATTACTATCAATCCGAGCAATAATCTCTATTTTTTTGTACAATATAGAGTAATTTTTTATGACTCAGTGAAAGTGGTTTGGATAAATTACAATCAATAGTACAAAAACAACAACAAACATTACAATCAACGGGTGATTTTCTTGCCTTAACTCGCGCTAATGAATGGTCAATAGCGGGAAGTTTTTCCTTTCAAGTTCAGCATCAAACGAATAAAAGCATCACGAAAGTCACTGTACTTGATACCGGTTTAATCGTATTTGAGCCGACGGAACTAAAAAAATCCAACAAAGATATTGTGCTTTCAAGTGCCGTACATGGTAATGAAACTGCACCAATTGAAATTTGTGCCGAACTCATTCAGAAACTTATTTTAGGTGAACTTACTTGTAGTGAACGTGTTTTATTTATTTTTGGTAATCCTGCTTCCATTAATATTTCAGAGCGTTTTATTGAAGAGAACATGAACCGTCTATTTTCTGGTGGGCACTCTAAAGATCAAGGTAACGGTGAAGGGTTAATCAATAAAGAACGTCATCGTGCCCTATTACTTGAAAATACTGTTCGTGATTTCTTTGAACAAGGCCAAGCCTTAAATTTAGAAAATGAACGTGAGCGCTGTCATTACGATTTACATACAGCAATCCGCGGTTCTAAAAATGATAAATTTGCTGTTTATCCGTTTAGACACGGTAAACCATGGAAAAAATCACAGCTACAATTTATGCATGCCTGTGGTGTTAACACCATTTTACTTTCACATTCACCAACAACTACTTTTAGTTATTTTTCATCAAATGAATTTAACGCCGATGCTTTTACTGTTGAATTAGGAAAAGTGATGCCTTTTGGTGAAAATGATATGGCTAAATTTTCTAAAGTTAAAGACACACTGACTCGGTTGATTTCGGGTCAAGATTTATGTCTAAAAAACTATGATGAAAATGACTTTAGTATTTACGAAATCTATCAAACCATTAATCGTCAAGGTGAAAATTTTTCTTTAAATTTCTCTGATGATGTTGAAAACTTTACAGATTTCCCTAAAGGTACGGTACTCGCTTTAGATGATGATAAAGAGATCAAAACGGATGTAGAAGGGGAGGCGATAATATTCCCTAATGCCAATGTTGCTGTAGGACAGAGAGCACTATTAACAGTTATCCCAACGACTATCGAATAATGAAAGTAATGTTGTAAACTTTTATGGGCATATTGATGATATTGCAGTATGCCCAAAAGTTTAGTTGGCTCACATAACTTGTGTTTCAGTTTACGTAAAGGTAAAGTACGTCCGATTATTTACAACCGCTCATTGCACAAAACCCAATAAGTACTAAAACTAAGTACACTTAAATAATAATGGGTATAACGCACCCTGCAATGAACACATTCCCTAAGACAAGAAGAGAAGGCTATGAACTCTGACGTATATAAAGAAAGCCCGGTCGTACATCAACCCGCTTTTATTGATGGTCATTCAGTTGAAATTCCCATCCTCAAACTATTAAAACAAGACGGTAGCGTTTATGACGGTGCTGAGCTTCCTGAAATAGATCAGGAATCTGCAACAAAAATTTATAAAACGTTAGCGTTTCACCGTGTACTCGATGAGAGAATGGTGGCATCGCAGCGCCAAGGTCGTTTAAGCTTTTATATGACTGCACTAGGCGAAGAAGCAGCAAGTGTTGGTGGCGCTGCAGGTTTAAAACCTCAAGACATGATCATGGCGCAATATCGTGAGCAAGGTGCATTAATGTACCGTGGGTTCTCACTTGAAAATTTCATGAACCAAATGTTCAGTAATGAAAAAGATTTAGGCAAAGGTCGTCAAATGCCAATTCATTATGGAAGTCGTGAATTGAACTACATGACTATTTCTTCTCCGCTAGCGACTCAAATACCTCAAGCGACAGGCTATGCTTACGGTCAGAAGCTTCAAGGGCTTGATGCAGTAACCATTTGTTATTTTGGTGAAGGCGCTGCATCAGAAGGCGATTTCCATGCTGGCTTAAACATGGCAGCGGTGCATAATGCACCTGTCATATTTTTCTGTCGTAATAATGGCTACGCAATATCAACACCAGCAGACGAACAGTATGCAGGCAACGGTATTGCACCACGCGGTGTTGGTTACGGTATCAAAACTATCCGTATAGACGGTAACGATATTTTAGCGGTATTAAAAGCCACCCAAGACGCACGTAAATATGCTTTAGAAGAAAATAAACCCGTACTTATTGAAGCAATGTCTTACCGTTTAGGTGCTCACTCAACATCAGACGATCCTTCAGGATATCGTACCCGTGAAGAAGAAGCTAAATGGCAAGCGCATGATCCAATTCTTCGCATGAAAAATTGGATGTTAGCAAATAACTGGTGGGATGAAGCACAAGAAACAGTTTTGTTCGATAAGTTACGTGAAGAAATATTAGCAGCAGTTAAGGTTGCCGAAAAAATTGATAAACCACCAGTGGAAGATTTGATCACTGATGTTTACGACGAGCCACCAACGTTATTAAAAGCTCAACTTGAAGAACTGAAAGTACATATTAAAAAGTACCCAGAAGCTTACCCATTTACTGCGGGGAGAATAAAATAATGGCACAAATGAACTTATTACATGCAATCAATAATGCACTTGAAATTGCAATGTTAGAAAACGATCGTGCAGTATGTTTTGGTGAAGATGTTGGCCATTTTGGTGGCGTTTTTCGCGCAACGAGTGGTTTACAAGAAAAATTTGGTAAATCACGTTGTTTTAATACTCCTTTAGTTGAGCAAGGTGTCATTGGTTTTGCCAATGGTTTAGCTGCCCAGGGGAGTGTTCCTATCGCTGAGATTCAATTTGCGGATTATATTTTTCCAGCATTTGATCAAATTGTTAACGAATCAGCTAAATTTCGCTACCGCAGTGGTAATGAATTCGATGTAGGTAACTTAACAATTCGTACACCATACGGTGGTGGGATTGCCGGTGGTTTATATCACAGCCAATCGCCTGAAGCCTATTTTGCACATACACCCGGTTTGAAGGTTGTTGTGCCGCGTAACCCTTACCAAGCAAAAGGTTTGTTGTTAGCGTCTATTCGCGATAAAAACCCGGTTATATTTTTCGAACCAAAGCGTTTATATCGTGCATCAGTTGGTGAAGTTCCAACAGAAGATTATCAATTACCATTAGGTAAAGCTGAAGTTGTTGCTCCGGGAAGCGATATCACGTTATTAGCGTGGGGCGCACAAATGGAAATTATTGAAAAAGCAGCTGAAATGGCTTCTGCAGATGGTATTTCATGTGAAATTATTGATTTACGAACAATCTTGCCATGGGATATTGAAACTGTTGTTAACTCGGTTACAAAAACGGGTCGTTTAATTGTTAGTCAAGAAGCGCCATTAACGGCGGGTTTTGCCAGTGAAATAGCGGCAACGATTCAAAAAGAGTGTTTTTTACATCTTGAATCTCCGATTGCTCGCGTATGTGGTATGGATACACCTTACCCATTATCGTTAGAAAAAGAATATGTTGCCGACCACTTAAAAGTGTATGAAGCCATTAAACACAGCATAAATTACTAAGGTTTTTGTCATGAGTATTGATTTTATTCTACCAGATATTGGTGAAGGTATTGTTGAATGTGAACTAGTTGAATGGCTAGTTAAAGAAGGTGACGTTATTGTTGAAGATCAGCCAATTGCTGATGTGATGACAGATAAAGCACTTGTACAAATTCCAGCTATGCATAATGGTACAGTTACTAAGCTTTATTACGCTCAGGGCGATATTGCAAAAGTACATCAACCACTTTTTTGTATGACAACTGATCAAGAACCTTCAACAGAGCAAGTAGCTCCAGCCGCTGAAGTTCAAAGTACTGTTTCAGCAGTTGAAAGTTCAGTAGTGCTTTCTACCAATACAACACCTTCATTAGAGCGTGAAGACTTTATTTTACCAGATATAGGTGAAGGTATTGTTGAATGTGAATTAGTAGAATGGTTAGTTAAAGAAGGCGATACGATTGTCGAAGACCAACCTATTGCTGATGTAATGACTGACAAAGCACTTGTTCAAATTCCTGCGATGCATAATGGTACGGTTACTAAGCTTTATTATGCTAAAGGTGAAATTGCTAAAGTTCATGAACCTTTATTTGAAATAGAAAAGCTTTCTGATAATGGTACTCAAGTTGCTGCCGTTGTTGAAAAACCTGCTGTAGCTGCTACATCTGCAGTTGCTCAAAAAGCAACTGTAGTTAGTTCGGCAAATGTTGCACAGAAAGTTATCAACGCTAAAGCTGTTGCTAGCCCAGCCGTTCGACGCGTAGCTCGCGAATTAAATGTAAATATTCATGAGATACCAGGCAGTGGCAAAAAAGGTCGTGTTTTTAAAGAAGATGTAGTTTCTTTTAACAACGCACCTGTTGCATCTACGGAACAAATCACTCAAGTTACTGCTGTTCAAACAGGTGGTAAACGTGTTGAAGCTATTCGTGGTATCAAAGCGGTTATGGCTAAAGCTATGGTTCGTTCCGTGTCTACTATTCCTCACTTTACTTATTGTGAAGAAATAGACATGACAAACTTGATGGCTTTGCGAAGCGGTATGAAAGAAGCTTATGCGAAGCAAGATATCAAATTAACCATGATGCCGTTTTTCATGAAATCGATTTCTTTAGCGTTAAAAGAATTTCCGATTGTGAATACACAAGTTAATGATGATTGTACTGAAATCACCTATTTTGACGATCATAACATCGGTATGGCGGTTGACTCTAAAGTTGGTTTACTCGTACCCAATGTTAAGCAAGTGCAGAATAAATCGATTGTTGATGTAGCTAAAGATATTATGCGTTTAACAGATTCTGCGCGTTCTGGTCGTGTTGCTGCGGAAGATTTGAAAGGTGGTACTATCACTATTTCAAATATAGGTGCTATTGGCGGAACGATAGCCACACCGATTATTAACAAACCTGAATCAGCTATTGTTGCATTAGGTAAATTACAAAAATTACCACGCTTTAATGAAAAGGGTGAAGTTGAAGCCCGTTATATTATGCAAGTTAGTTGGTCTGGCGATCATCGTATTATTGATGGTGGTTCTATTGCTCGCTTTTGTAACTTGTGGAAATCATTCTTAGAAGAGCCAAGTAATATGTTGATGCATATGTCTTAATTCTCTTTGTTGTTGATATTAAAAAACCTGCTGATGCAGGTTTTTTTGTATTTGACACATAATTACATAGAGAGAAAAATGTAAGTAGACATATTATTTGATGATGAGGTGGTTGATGAAAATTTCCACCACGGCTGCTGTCTTATCTCTTTCATAATATTTTTCCACGCGTCTTCTTCTTTTTCGATCACTAAAATTTCACAATAAGGTTGTTTACAAATCACGGATATTAGCTCAACACTCGAGCCATTATAATGTGTTTGAATGAAGTCAGAAATATAATTTTGTGTGTTGTAGCCCCAATCTAAATCATCATCTTGTTTATGAAAGTCGTAGATATCATTTCTCGTTTTTCCTCGAAATGAGCTTAGGAAAGACTTAAAGGGTTCGGGGGCAAGATCTTCCATTTCTTCATCAGTAGTTTCACTCCCGTCCAGTTCATTTAATTGATGATTTAATGATGAAATTTTACTGCTCGACTTGGCATACTTTCGTTCTAGAACTTGATAGTCTTCTACCAAATCAAGATATTCTTGAGTTTGTACGTCATCATCAGCAACAATTGCTTTTAAATTACTGGTTACTGCAGGGCAATCAATCTGTACAGTGACTTCTTTATCGTTGGTATTTGATTGAACGTTAAAGTCGGAAATTTTATTTGGTAAAGCAGTATTTTCTATGCTGACATCATCACAAATAAAATGATCGTCATTGTTTACTTTTACAGTCAACGAAAAGCTATAACCAAGTATTGCTCCAACGATCACTAATGAAACTGCTTTTACTAAATTCATATAAGTCCCTTTATTATTTTTTTGATGATATTACCTGAATATAAACAGATTGTAAGGAATAATCATATCTTTCAAACCATAGGATTTAAGGTTTAGCTTTGAGTTAACATCAAGCGACTTTATCTATATACTTTTTAATGGAACATCATCGTTAGGAAATTAAGTGCACGAAAATAAACTTCAACATTTTTATATTGCCGAAGAGCAGTCGGTTTACTTATTGAACACGAAAGACGCTACCAAGCTTAGGGTTTGGGTTGAATTATGTCAGCAGCAACTAAGTTTATTAGGTTACAAAAATATCGCACTGTTAGGAAAAGGTGCGTATGGTTTTGTTTTTAATGGAGATGACGATTTAGGTAATGAGTTCGTTTTTAAATTTTCGCGTATGAACTTACCACAGCACGTTCAAGACCGGTTATCGGAAGAAGCTGAAATTCAAGGTGAATTATCACATAGTCAAATTCCAAAAGTTATTCAATATTATAAAATAAAGCGACAGTCAATTTTGCACATGCAACGTGCTCCTGGCATCGATTTAGAACAGTATTCACACCAATATGGTCCGTTAGCCCCTGAACTTGTAGTGAATATAGCGATTCAGCTTGCTGATATACTTTTATATCTTAGAGACTCAAGCCAACATGAGAAAGGCAAGCCATATGTACATGGTGATATAAAACCGTCTAATGTCGTGTATAACGAAAAAACAGGCCGAGTTTATTTAATCGATTGGGGCTCAGCTGTCGTTGCACAGCTAGATACTACGGGGCAAAACACCGCAAATAGTATAATGGATTTAATGAGTAGTGATTTACAAAATACCAATGCCCGTTTGGGTGACGTCTATTTTATTGGTCAAGACCAAATAAGTGGGGCAATGTCATCACCTCGTTTTGACGAGCAGGGCTTAGCTGCAACAATTTATGCAATAGCATCGGGACAGTCTTGTCGATATGGCCATCAAGTTATTTCTCCACTTTCACTGGGTTTACCTATAATGTTGGCAAAAATTATTGAAGCCATGCTCAGTGATAACATTAAATCACGCAATCATGCAGGTGATTATTTTTTCAAGCAATTACCTTATTTAAAACAAATGGTGATGGCTAAAACCCCCACATCATTAATTACACAACCTTTAATTCCTGTTTGGTTAAAGCCAAAAACTGATGCTGTTATAGATACGGTAGTTTATGGTTCGAGAAAATCGTTCTTAAGAGAATCTACAGAGAGTGATGAATTAAACGAAATCGACGATGCGCAATTAGAAAAATATTATAAAAACTTTTTAATGGGCATGGGGGATACTGAAAAAGCATTTATAGCAGCGGTTGGGCGCTTAGGGAACTTTCCTGTCGTTGGCGGTTTAGCTATTCGATGGCAAGCAGATGGTGTTTATATCGATTCAAATTTATCTTTGTTTGACCCCAGTTTAAAAGTTTCTTTTCAAAGTGCAGTGAATAATATGATTCACCTCGCGCAAGGCATTCATCGTGTTGGCATGTTTAAGAGTTGTTTGTTTAATGCGAGAAACACTTTGCACGTAGAAAGAGAGAGTAGTGAACACAATTTTATTGCAGAACTTGGACAAACTTTTTCCTTTGAAGTAAGTGATATTGAAGAAGTTGATGATATAACCCGTTTACATTCTTACTTTGAAGATGGTAAAGATCCCGATGAGTACTTGTATTTACCCGAAGAAATTATGATAGTTTTGTATCGTCTGAATTCGATTCACCATACAGGGTGTATCATTTTTGAAGTGCTACCAACACATTTAAAAATCCATAGTTATTTGATGTTACTCAATCACGATAAAAAAACAGAATTTGCACAATGTTTAGCGGAAATTATTGAATTATTACCTACTATTAAGGGGCAGGGGATTTCAGGCTTTATGAAGCTACCTTATAAAGACACCCGTTTTTTTGAACATATCAGCGTCTTACCTGAAAAATATTACCCTAGAAACCCTAAAATCATTGGATCTGAGGAGAGTTAAAATGAGTGACAAAATAGGCGAAATGGCCTGGATAGATTTAACCGTTGAAAATGCGAGCGACGTAAAAGATTTTTATCAAAAAGTCATTGGTTGGGAAGTTGAAGAAATGCCAATGGGAGATCATAGCGATTATGCAATGAAATTACCTGAGACTGGTGAAGCCGTAAGTGGTATATGTCATTCTCAAGGAGTAAATGCCGATATGCCTGCAGCATGGTTACCTTATTTTTTAGTGAGCGATATTACTGACTCAATTGAAAGCGTCATTACATTGGGCGGAGAATTACTGACTCAATTAAAAGAAGCGGGAAAAGACAAATATGTTGTCGTTAAAGATCCTTCTGGTGCTGTTTGTGCTTTATACCAAAAAGGGTAAGCCTGTTCCTTTATTTTTGCTCTCAAGTCTTAATAATCGTTAGGTATGAATATTGTTTGAATGTCATCAAGTATAGATATATTGCAGCCAGTTATATGTCTGTTGTTATCTCTCATTCATTGGAGATGACCCACTTGGTAGAAAAAGGGTTTGGTAAAGTTGGGTGGCATAGTCATCCGTCATGCCAGATACATAATCAGCGATTACTCTGTACTCGTTTAAGTCATTATTTTTTGCATAAGCCCAACGCTGTGCTGCGTGTTTTGGGAGTAAACGAGTTGGATCGCTTGCAAGTGCTTCAAACAGTTCCATAACAATTTGTTGTCCTCTATATTCAAGTTGTTGGATACTCGTTTGTTTGATAACAAACGAAAAAACAAAGTCTTTGAATATTTGTAAAGCATTTCCGGCATTTTCCGGCAACTTGGCGTTATAACGTAACAAGGGTTCTGTAAATTTTATGTCTATATCTTCATTTACTTTACTTTCATTTAAGTCACTCAAATAAATTTCAGTAATTAAGAAATTGACGAGTGCTCCAATCGCTTCTTTTTGAATATAATGTTGATCGTTAAATAATTTAGCAGATAACGTTTCGCAATATTCTTTGATCCATGGTTCATCTATTTCTTTAAGTTTAGTAATAACTTCGTTATCAAAATCTTGTTGGTTAACTATACCCGTAACAATAGCATCTTCTAAATCGTGAATACCGTAAGCAATATCGTCAGCTAATTCCATCAGAGAGCAGTCGAGCGATTTAAAAAGCGTTTTATTATGTTTACTGCTAATGTTTTTTGTTGATTGAAAAAGCTCGCGGTCAGCAGAAGATAATGGCGATAATACCCAATCGAACATTTCTGCATCGTCACTATACAACCCTTTAGCGGGATGCCAATCTCCAGCTTTTAATTGTCTAAAACTTTGTGGAACTTCAGGTAAAGGTAGCTGGGTTAAATTTGCTAATGTTTGTGGGTATTTTATTAATCCTAATAATGTTCTACGGGATAAATTCATACCATAAAATTCACTGAAGGGTTCAAGACGAGAAACAATACGAAATGTTTGTCCATTTCCTTCAAAACCTCCGTGGTTACGCATCATAAAATTTAGAGCAATTTCACCACCATGACCGAAAGGGGGATGACCAATGTCGTGTGCCAAACAAATAGATTCAATTAGAGTTTCGTCATCTGGGAAAAGTTCAGCACATAACTGTGGGTGTTTATATCTTAATTGAGCACTTATACCTGAACCAATTTGTGCAGCCTCTAAAGAGTGCGTAAGCCGCGTGCGATAGAAATCACTTTGCCCACTCCCCATTACTTGAGTTTTTGATTGTAATCTACGAAAGGCTGCCGAATGTAATATACGACCACGGTCACGTTGAAAAGGACTGCGATGGTCATGTTGACGTTTTGTCGCACTGGCTAATTTGCGCTGTGACCAAAGTTCGTTCATATAAAATACATTCCTTTATAATTGAATTATCTTAACTGATTTTACATATCATGATATTGTGCTTTAATTATTATGGGTATGAGATAAAATTTATCAGTTGTTGTGCCTACACCTTACCTAGTTTTTATTTATGAATGCAAGTGTTTCTCTTTAAAGGATTTATGAGAATTGTTAATTTATTCAATGAAAATATTATTGATACTTAGTCTGTTATTTTTCAATCCTATAAGTTTTGCTGAAAATAACGTTCAGATTGATAACACTGTTAAACTTGAAATTATTGCAGGTTTATCGAAACCTCCTTTTATTATTGAAGATAATAACAGTGGCATTGAGCTAGAAATTTTTCATTCCGCTTTTGGTAAAAATAATAAAGAGGTGACATTTATTCATGTTCCCTTTGGTCGCTCAAGAACCAGTTTTCATCGCTTAAATGCCGATGGTATCATTACGGTACTTCCCGATTATCAACACCCTAAAGCTTTTGTTTCAGCGCCCTATATTATCTATCAAAATGTCGCAGTAAGTTTGCGTGAAAATAAATTCGAGATTGATGATATAAAGTCGTTATCAGGGAAAAGTATTTTAGCCTTTCAAAATGCTAAAAAATATTTAGGCGATGAATACCTTAAGTCAATTATGTATTCAATGGACTATAGAGAAATAGCAGATCAAGTACAGCAAATTGAGATGTTATTTTCACGCCGAACAGAAGTTATTATTCTTGATATTAATATTTTTAAATACTTTATTAGAACGCATAGCAAAGGACGTTATTCTCAACCGTTCAGCGTTCATTACATTTTTAATGAACGGCCTTATGCTGCGGCCTTTAAAACAGAAGAAAACAAAGTGTTATGTGACGAAGGGATTAAATTGATTAAACAAGAAGGTACTTATCAATTAATTATGGATAAATACCTTAAGTAATTTACTTGGCAAAGCCTTAGTTAACTATTAGCAATGAAAATTGCGCGTTTAGGTGCTGGATAGCCTTCTATCGTTTTACTGTTATCGTTGGGATCAAGAAAATCAGCAAGTGATTCAGTATCTATCCAATCTGTTTTACGTTGTTCATCAAGTGCAGTAATATCAGTATTAACCACACGTATATTCTTGAACCCACAGCGAGAAAGCCAAGCACACATTGCTTCACAACTTGGTAAAAACCAAACGTTACGCATTTTAGCGTAACGCTCGCCAGGCACTAAAACCGTATTTTCATTGCCATCAACGACCAACGTTTCTAAAACTAACTCCCCACCTTTCACCAATTGTGATTTTAATTGATAAATAAAATCTATAGGAGAACGACGGTGATATAAAACACCCATCGCAAAAACCGTATCGAAAGCTTTCAATTCAGGAAGTTGCTCAACACCTAAAGGCAATAAATTAACTTTAGGATCGTTCACAAAGTGCTTTATGGCATTAAACTGGGTGAAAAATAGTTGTGTAGGATCTATGCCCACAACAAATTTAGCCCCTTCACCACGCATACGCCACAAATGATAACCGCTGCCACAACCAATATCTAAAACATATTTGTTTTTTAACGGACTGATATGCTCTTGAAGTCGATCCCATTTAAAGTCTGAGCGCCATTCTGTATCTATATGCAAACCGTGAATATGATATGGACCTTTTCGCCAAGGTTTGAATTTTTTCAATAAATTTTCTAAGCGTTTAAATTCGCCTTCATTTATATCTTCTTTTACACCGACAGTAACACCATCACTGATATTAATGATTGATGGCGTTGTTTTGGGCAAAGCGGCTAACGTTTTTTGCCATTGAGCAAATTCACCGTGTAAATGTTCTTTTTTCCACTCGGTAAGTTGTGCGGGCAAAGTGTTTAGCCAATGACTCAAACGGTTCTGGGCGATTTCTTGATAAAATTTATTGAATGACATGTATGAATTACTTAATAGCGATGAGAGAGAAAAAATTAAAACACTGAAACCATGGCGTTTGATGATTGAAACCAGCATTTTCTAAACGCTCAATATGTTCGGGTAAGCTGTCAATAAGCATTACCTTTTCAATTGCAGTTCGTTTTTGAGCTATTTCAAGTTCGCTGTAACCGTTGGCTCGTTTAAAATCGAGATGTAAGTCCACCAGGAGATCATTACAAACATCGTCATCAGCTGATATCTTTTCTGACAGTAGTAATAAGCCACCAGGGTTTAAACCATCAGCAATTTTTTTGATTAATAAAGAGCGTGTTTCAGGATCAATAAACTGTAGAGTAAAGTTAAGCACAACCATTGAAGCGTTCTCAATCTCAATGTCTAATATATTACCTTCAATTATTTCTACCGGCGTTTCACCTTTGAATGCTTTAACGTGCATTTTACAACGTTCAACCATTGCTGATGAGTTATCTATACCTATTATTTTGCAATTTTTTGCTTTTATTGCTTTACGCATGGCCAATGTAGCTGCGCCAAGCGAACAACCTAAATCATACACATTAGTATTATCAGTAACAAAGTGTTGACTCAAACGTCCTACCGTATCGATAATCGTATTGTAGCCAGGCACAGAGCGGGAAATCATATCAGGAAAAACTTCGACAACTTGAGCGTCAAAAGTAAAATCTTTAATCTGATTTTGTTTTGTGGAAAAAATTAAATCGGGTTCTGATGGTTTCATTACGTTGAACTTGTGTCTTTATTAAATATCGATTTTCGCATATTTTAGCTTAAATTGATTGTGATGGGGTACTAATTGGTAAACTTTAGTGGTTAAAGGCTAAAGTTTACCTGAAACTTTATGCGAATAAGGTCTATAATTATTGTTATTTCGTCAATATATTTATACCACTAAGGAATTGCTGTTGTCACACGATTACTTTTTTCGTTGTTTAGCTATATTGGCGATTTTTTTCGTTATACCCGTTCAAGCAAATGACGAACCTTTTCAACCAACTAATCAGCCAATAACCATAGCTATCAATAAAACTACTTATCCTTACATGTATCTCAATGATGACGGAAAAGCTGATGGTTTGATGCCAGACCTATGGCGGCTTTGGGCAGAAAGGCAAGGTATTGAAATTGAATTTAAAACGTCTGATTGGCTATCTACCTTATCATTAGTTGAATCAGGAGAAGTTGATATACATGGAGGCATGACAAAAACAGTTGAACGAAGCAAAAGATTTGCTTTTACACCATCATTCTTCTCACATGATTTTCATTTTTATATTCACCGAGATTTTGCTAATTTAACTGAGATTAGCCAATTGTCACCCTATATTATTGGCTCTGTTAGAGGATCGAGTCACGCGGCTATTGTTGCCTTAAATTATCCAAATCTTAAGTTACGTTTATATCCTAACCGTCATGACTTGTATCAAGCAGCACTAAATAATGAAATTGTTATTTATACAGGACTCGAAAAGCCATCTAAATTTTTCCCTGGATACATGGAATTATATAAGCATTATCCTCCTTACAAAAGAATTGGCTTTCATCAAGGAGAGTATGTTGCTGCAACGTCCATAGAAAACAAAGCATTGAAACAGTTTATTGTTCAAGGTTTTAATAAAATCACAGAGGAAGAAAAATCAACGATTGAAAAAAAATGGTTAGGACGTGATAAAAATAGTGAAACATTATTACTGAGTTTTTTAACTGATGCACCGCCTTATATGGCGATTTCTCCAACAGGACAACCCCAAGGACTATTCATAGATTTGTGGCGGTTGTGGGCGAAAGAAAGTGGCATAGAAATTGAGTTTATTGCACAGCCATCAACACAAAAACTCGCCATGCTAAAAGAAGGTGATGTAGATATTCATATTGGATATTCTGCAGACAGTTTTGATAAACAATTAGAAGTCGCGACTCAAATTTATGGTGTTGATGCGGGAGTATTTGTCTCTAGCAGAATTGATAATGTATTTTCAATGAAAGATCTAAAGGATAAAAAAGTAGGCGTTTTAGCCGGTACAACTTATGAAAAAATGTTAGCAGATACTTTCCCTAACTTAAAAGTTCAGGTGTATCAAACGGCTAATGAATTACTTCATAGTGCAGAGCTTGGAGAAATTGATGCGATGATAAGCGCTCAGGAATACCTTAATGCACGTTTAATACAAAGCAACTTACAATCTTCATTTTATCAATTAAAAAATATTAATTTTCCCGCACCCGTTTATTCTTTAGTACATAAAGGCAACGATAGACTTATTGAGATCATTAAAGAAGGCTTTGACAATATCCCTATTGAGCAGCTTATTACTCTAGAGAGAAATTGGTTAATTAATAAAAGCGATGGATATTTTATCCGCTCAGCAGAAAAAGTGACTTTGTCATCATCTGAACAAACATGGTTAGATAGACATGAAAAAATTAACGTCGGATTAGTTAAACGTTGGATGCCAATGGAGTTTGTCAATGCTCAAGGCGAAGTGGAAGGCATAAATCCAGCGGTACTTAAATTGATATCAAATCGTTCAGGTTTATCGTTTGAATATAAGTTTTTTGATAGTTGGAGCGAACTATATCAGGGAGTACTCGATCAGGAAATTGATATGTTGGCGAGCATATCTGTTACTGAAGAACGTAAGAAAGAGGTGCTCTTCACTCAAGCTTATTGGACGATGCCTTGGGTAATTATTCATCAGCGTCAGTTAGGGACACAACTAGATCTAACCAGCTTTTATGGAAAAAAATTAGCGGTCATTAAAGGCTATTATTTGACTTCAAGTATTAGAAAAAATCACCCCGAAATTTCACTCCATATAGTTGAACATCACAATATGGGCATAATGGCTGTGCAGCAAGGTCAAGTTGACGGCTTTATTTCGAATATTGCTACAGCTTCTGAATTGATGAAACGAGAAAGTTTGACTGTTTTAGATATATCAATCATAGAAGCGCTTAAAAGTGATAACAGCCATTTTGCTATCAGGCCTGATTGGAGTGAATTGCAAACTATTATAAACAAAACCCTACTAACAATTTCGGAAAGTGAAAAACAACAAATCTATGACCGTTGGTTTGATATAAACATTGAAACCGGATTTGATAAAGATGTTGTTATGCGTATTTCTGCGCAAATAGGTGTGATTATTCTTATTGTTATTATTGCCATAATAATGTGGAATCGCCGATTATATACTGAGATAAAAACGAGGAAGCTTCTTGAAGAAAAAATGAAGCACATGGCTACTCATGATGAATTAACAGGCTTAGCGAATAGAGTCCTACTTAAAGACAGAATTAATACAGCAATCAGTTTCCATCAACGCCAACAGCTGCAAATAGCCGTATTGTTTATCGATCTTGATGGATTTAAAACAATTAATGATACCCACGGGCATGATGTTGGTGATGAACTGTTAGTGCAAGTGGCTGAAAAATTGAAAAGTTGTGTTAGACAGTCTGATACTGTTGTACGTTTTGGTGGTGATGAATTTGTTTTATTATTAACAGGGTTACATAACAAAAGTGAAGCGGCTTATATTGCTGATAAAGTATTAAAACTCATGCAACAACCTTTTCAACTTTCTGCTGAACGCGTATATATAGGCTGTAGCATAGGTATTGCAATGTATCCAGATGATGGAGTAACTGATAATGATCTTCTTAAAATTGCAGATACGTTAATGTATAGAGTGAAAGCAAATGGTAAAAATCATTATGTATTTAATTCTGACACTAACGATCTTCTTTAATGAAATAAAGTTGATTTGTGACGAGTAAATAGTTTTTTATAATATTTTATTGTCACTATCCCCCTTAAACCTTTTTTTGTCAGCATATTCCTTTATAATGTCGGCAATTTTCTATCCTAACAAATTGCCATGCTAAAATCAGCATTGGCTCGTTAGTCTTATCAGGACAATATACATGCGCGATCTTTATTGTGGAGATGTGAACGAATCTCACATTGGCAAAGAAATTACTTTATGCGGCTGGGTTAACCGTCGTCGAGACTTAGGTGCTGTGATCTTTTTAGATCTGCGTGATCGTGAAGGTATGGTTCAAGTCGTTTATGACCCAGATTTACCTGAAGTCATTGCTAAAGCAAATACATTACGAAATGAATTTTGTGTTCAGATTAAAGGTAAAGTACGAGCGCGTCCTGAAGGTCAAATCAATAAAGACATGAAAACAGGCGCGATTGAAATATTAGGTTTAGAACTTAATATTTTGAATAAATCTGCACCGCTACCGCTTGATTCAAATCAAAAGAATTCAGAAGAGCAACGTTTAAAATATCGCTATTTAGACTTACGTCGCAGCGAAATGACTGAACGTATGCGTTTTCGTGCAAAAGTAACATCAGCTGTTCGAGCGTCATTAGAAGGTCAAGGTTTCTTAGACATTGAAACACCAATACTTACTGCAGCAACTCCAGAAGGTGCACGTGATTACTTAGTACCTAGTCGTACGCACAAAGGCCAATTTTTTGCTTTGCCACAGTCACCTCAATTATTCAAACAATTGCTCATGATGTCTGGCATGGAACGTTATTATCAAATCGTAAAATGTTTTCGTGATGAAGATTTACGTGCCGATCGCCAACCTGAATTTACTCAGATAGATATCGAAACATCGTTCATGAGCAGCGATCAAGTAATGGACGTTGCTGAAAAAATGATCAGCAACTTATTCAAAGAGCTAATGAATGTAGATTTAGGGTCATTCCCAAGAATGACCTATTTAGATGCGATGACTCGATTTGGCTCAGACAAGCCAGATTTACGTAATCCATTAGAATTAATAGATATTGCTGATATTGTAAAAGATGTTGAGTTTAAAGTATTTTCGGGACCTGCGAATGACGAAAAAGGCCGCGTATCAGTAATTTGCGTACCTGGTGGAGCTTCGAAGTTCTCACGTAAAGGTATTGATGAACTTACTAAGTACGTAGGTATCTACGGTGCTAAAGGTATGCCATGGTTGAAAGTTAATGATGCTGATGCCGCGTTAGCAACTGGAATTGAAGGTGTTCAATCCCCAGTATTAAAATTTTTAAATGAAGATGCCGTTAAAGCTTTACTTACGCGCACGAATGCTAAAACGGGCGATATTATTTTCTTCGGCGCTGATAATTATAATGTGGTTACTGAATCTCTTGGCGCATTGCGACTTAAACTAGGTGAAGACTTAGATTTATTAGAGGGCGAATGGAAACCATTGTGGGTTGTTGACTTCCCAATGTTTGAAGAAGTTGATGGACATATGCACGCAATCCATCACCCATTTACTGCTCCGACAAATTTAACAGCACAAGAATTAGAAGCAAACCCAGTAGGTGCACTTTCTAATGCTTATGACATGGTTTTAAATGGCTGTGAATTAGGCGGTGGTTCTGTTCGTATTCATAATCAAAACATGCAGGCTGCAGTATTTAGAATTCTAGGTATTAGTGATGAAGAAGCTCAAGAGAAATTTGGCTTCTTATTAGAAGCACTTCAGTATGGTGCTCCACCGCATGCAGGACTAGCGTTTGGTTTAGATAGATTAGTCATGTTAATGACTGGCGCTTCATCAATTCGTGAAGTTATGGCTTTCCCTAAGACAACAACAGCCGCTTGTCCATTAACAAATGCACCGGGCAAAGCAAACCCTGCACAGTTAGTTGAATTAGGTATTGCTTGTCTTCCAAAAGCTGAAAAGAATGAAGAAGCTTCTGCTGAATAGTTCTTAGATAGTTTTATTACGTAAAAAGCAGCTATTCTTAGCTGCTTTTTTATTGGAGTATTTATGACTTTAAAGCATAATCATGATTACTATATTTTTTTCAATTCATGTTTTTGACAAATATAATTAAACAAGAGACCCACATTTGACCATTATTTTAGGTATTGACCCCGGCTCACGTATTACCGGATACGGCGTTATTAGAAAAGAAGGGCGTAAACTTACCTATTTGGGTAGTGGTTGTATAAAAGCGTATTCGGGTAACAAAGAAGAAGACGACTTTAGTTTACGTTTACAAACTATTTTTGCAGGAATATCTGAGTTGATCCTTCAGTTTTCACCAGAACTGTTCGCTATAGAACAAGTTTTTATGGGCGTTAACCCTGGCGGCGCTTTAAAGTTAGGTCAGGCTCGTGGAGCTGCTATTGTTGCAGCAACCAATAAAGGTTTACCTGTTGCTGAATATTCAGCAAGACAAATAAAGCAATCCGTTGTTGGCACCGGCGCAGCAGATAAAAGTCAAGTTCAGCATATGGTGAAATCGATTTTAAAACTCCCAGGTACGCCTCAAGCTGATGCGGCAGATGCACTTGCTGTTGCACTTTGTCATGCGCATAGTCATGACACTCTCGAAAAAATGGCGGGAGAAGTTAATAAAGTTGTAAGAGGTCGCTTAAGATAAACCAAATAAGCCACTTTACTGTATAAATATATAGTGGTATGGTTGCGAGAAGTTTAACAATAGAAGGTTTTAGCTGTGATTGGTCGATTGCGTGGAACATTATTAGAAAAATTAGCACCTGAAGTATTAATTGAATGTGGTGGTATTGGCTATGAAGTTACCATGCCAATGACAAGTATTTACGCCTTACCTGAATTAAACGAACAAGCCATTATTTATACGCACTTTGTTGTTAGAGAAGATGCACAATTACTCTATGGTTTTGCTAATAAAATTGAACGTAGGTTATTTCGACTTGTCATTAAAGTGAATGGTGTTGGACCAAAACTTGGTTTGGCTATACTTTCAAGTATGTCGGCAGACCAATTTGTTAGCTGTGTCTCACACGATGATTTAACTAGCATAGTAAAAATTCCTGGTGTAGGTAAAAAAACAGCTGAGCGCCTCTTAATTGAAATGCGTGACCGTTTAAAAGATTGGCAAGTAACCACTTCAGCATCAACTGCAACAGATACTTTACCCATTGAACTTCATCATGAAAATACTTTTGTTACCAATGCAAAGGGTGATGCAACTAACGCCCTAGTGTCTTTAGGTTACAGTCAGCAACAAGCAGAAAAAGCAATAAGAGTTGTATTCAAAGCTGAATCAACGAGTGAAGATCTTATTCGTGACGCACTAAAAGCAATGCTTTAATATTACTTAAATAAGAAAAGAAAAAAGAGAAAATAATGATAGAAGCTGATCGCCTGATTGAACCTGCAGCACAGCCAGAAGAAGAAACCATTGACCGTGCTATTCGACCTAAACTATTAGCCGATTATACTGGTCAAGATCATGTAAAAATTCAAATGGAAATTTTTATTGCAGCAGCGAAAAAAAGAGACGAACCTTTAGATCATTTATTAATTTTTGGTCCTCCTGGTCTTGGTAAAACGACATTAGCGAATATTGTCGCCAATGAAATGGGTGTAAACATTCGTACAACTTCAGGCCCTGTTCTTGAAAAAGCAGGAGACTTAGCGGCTTTATTAACAAATTTAGAAGAAAACGATGTACTTTTTATTGATGAAATTCATCGGTTAAGTCCTGTTGTTGAAGAAATACTTTACCCTGCAATGGAAGATTACCAACTTGATATTATGATTGGTGAAGGACCTGCTGCCCGTTCAATAAAATTAGATTTGCCTGCATTTACATTGATTGGCGCAACGACTCGCGCAGGTGCATTAACCTCACCACTTAGAGACCGTTTTGGTATTGTTCAACGCCTTGAATTTTATAACACCAAAGATTTAACAGAAATAGTTAAACGTTCCGCATATTTTCTAAACCTAACTATTGATGCCGAAGGCGCATTTGAAGTGGCGAAACGTTCACGCGGTACACCAAGAATAGCTAATCGTTTGCTAAGGCGAGTTCGCGACTATGCGGATGTAAAAACTCAAGGAGTTGTCAGTCAGGAAACAGCAGCCAAAGCATTAAATATGCTGGAAGTTGATGACCAAGGTTTTGACTTAATGGATCGAAAATTACTTCAAGCCATTATAGATAAATTTATGGGTGGGCCTGTAGGGCTTGATAATGTGGCGGCAGCAATTGGCGAAGAGCGAGAAACTATTGAAGATGTTATAGAACCTTACCTCATTCAGCAAGGCTTCCTACAGCGAACTCCTCGTGGGCGTATTGCTACCGAACGTGCTTACCAACATTTCGGTTTAGACAAACCTGTTTAACAAACAATACATTAATTAATTGAATT